>CAZHYA010000211.1:0-4554 GCA_964536525.1 uncultured Bacteroidales bacterium
TCAGGGATCATTCCGAGCAGCAATGATTCCAGCCGCTCGAAAATGTCCTTGTTTTTTTGCACAATGGCCTTTTGGGGCTGCGAAGGTTTTTCGAAGTTGTTAGTGGCCTTTGCCGCATATTCAGCCAGGGAGATGATCTCCTTCCCGATCATCAGGTCGAACTGCCAGATGCTCAAAGGGTTAAAGGCAACAGGGGAGAGCCCGTTCACGAATGTCGAAATATACCTTTTAACACCGTCGTTGTCGTGGGTATCCAGCTTGGCGGCTTCGATCAGTACCCTGTACCTTCTTTCTGTTTTCTCTGCCGGCCTGTATCCAAGTTTATGATAGAACTGATGATCAAGTTCATGGTCGGGGGCCACGATTGTTCCCTCCCTGGTGTATCCCAGCCTGAGCATGGTTTCGCCATGATAGGTCCAGAAGATATCGTGCAGGTCGTCGGGCATCTCTTCTTTCCAGCTGCCAGCCTTTCCCTTCCTGAAGGCCTTGTCGGCCAGTTCACGGGATTGCTCCTCGGTGTAGCCCCAGTTCTTTCTGGCTCCATAGGTGGCCCGGCCGCTCTTCAGGGTGCCGAAGTCCGGTATTTTTGTGCGATCAGGTTCGGGCAACACCATGATGCTGCGGAGTCGTTCCGCCTGTCCTATGGGATCAGCAATCAGGTCTTCGTACCTGATGATGATGTCGGCCCTCCGGGCCCAGGTCTCTGCGTTCCCTGACCATCCGCCGAAAAATGTCCCTTTCTCGGCAAATATCGCTGCCATAAGGTTTTCCCTGAAATCAGATCCCGGGCTTACAATGTCCTGGCGCTGGCGGGCCATCGAAACAAGGGCGTCCCGGCCATCCCTTACAATATAGACTGCCCTGATGCTGCTGTCGGAAGGCTCAAGCTGCAAGGGAAGCAGATGGGTTTTCACGAAGGGGTGGCTGAAATAATCCTCTTCCAGGTAGTGGCCTTCCTCACGGTGGAATTCGCCTGAACTGAGGCCGTAAACCTCGTAAAGGATGTTCCTCATGAGGGTGTTGCCGGAACGGGGATAGGATGCCAGCCAGATCATAATGCAGGGTTTATTCTTTCGGACCTGAGTTGCAAAGCCTTTTCGTAAAGATCGCAATCCTTCTCATTGAGTTCCCTGATAAACTCGACGGTTTTAAGATCAACGTCCGGCCTGTCTCCGGTAACGTTATGTTTCAACATAGGGTATTCCTGCCATCCGAGCAATGACGACAGCGCTGCAAGGTCTTCCTCGTAGTGCTCTACGATGCCGGTAAAGAACAGCCTGGCAGGATCGGCACCTTCAAGGAATTTGCTCATGCGGTTGCGGTTGGCTTCCGTGGCGGCATATTCCCTGAGCGTCTTCTGCATCTTTGCAAGAATATTAAGCCCCTTTTTCTCTTCATCAAGCTCTTCACGCAGGATCTTTTCAAGGTAGAAATAATTTGATATCACCCGCTCAACAGGGTGCCTCAGCCAGGTGATGACGGGGACATTATCAGGGAGCCTGACACGTTTCATGAGTTCACTGTACTGGAAGTGCCCGTGGATGACGCTGATATCGGCATCAAGTTTCCTTCCGTTGAATTCTTCATTATTGATCAGGACCTTCTGGTTGATATCGAACCTTACCACATGCTCCTCACCGTAGACTTCTTTCAGGATGTTGCGGAACGAAGTGCCTGCCGTCTTTGGAATATGCAGCGACACCAGCTTAAGCTGTGATGCCCTGATGCCTGGTTTTCTGATGAAACTGATCATTGGATACCCCTCATTTTCTTGATTTTTGCGTACAGTTTTATGTCTTCTGCATTCATGCCCGCAATGGCACTGCGCATGGATTGATCAATGTCGTGGTATTGTGTTGCACAGTCGTTATGAAGCCTGAATGAGGAAAGCTCATTGATGTGCGGGACATTTTCCACTGCAGGCCAGCCCATAATGCTGCAAAGGATCTTAAGGTCCTCCTCAAATCGCCAGGTGATGCCGATAAAAAAGAAATCATCCGCTTCCATGCCTTTCAGGATCGCGCTCATCCTGTTTTGCCGCCCTGGCTGTGAAGCATAGCCGAGCAGGGTCATATCACTCTTCCTTTTTTGTTTCTCCCTCACATCACCCTCCCTGATCCGCTTCATGAAATAATAGTAGTTCGATATAACCCTTTCCACCGGATCCCTCACCCAGGTCACCACCCTGGGATGGTCCCTGTCGATGATAGGCATGACCTGTTTCACGGTCAGGTGCCCGTGTATGCCCCTGACACCCTGAGGAAGGTCGAGGGTCTTCCGGTCCGTTTTCCCTTTGCGCGGAAAGAAATGTTCCTTCTCGTAACGCCGGTCGAGGGAATCTCCGTACACCTGCTTCAACACGGCATGGAACGACCTCCCCCCCGTTTTGGGGATATGAATGGAGATGAATTCCACCGATCCCTTTTTGTTGCCTTCAGTGCTGATCAGTTTCATGGACGTTTTCTCAGTGCTTTGGCTTCCCTGTAAAGTTCAATATCCTCTTTGTTCAATGCAGCCAGTTCCTCCCTCATGGCGGGGGTGATGTCTTCAAGTTTTGTGGTACAGTCGTTATCGGCCTTGAATTCACCTCCATCCTTCGCATGTGGCATGGTGATGTAGGGCGACCAGAGCAGCTCATGTTTCAGGATCTCAAAATCCTCATCGATGTGCTCATATAAGCCAATGAAAAAGAGCTCCTCCAGCCTGCAGCCTTCGAGCTGGAAAGAGGCAATGTTACGGCTTTCTTCCAGTGATGCATATTCCATGAGGCTGTAATCGACCCTGCTCATCTTCCTTTCTTCGGCCCTTCCCATCCGGATGCGGTACATGGAATGGTAATAGTTCGAGATGACCCTTTCTACAGGGTCGCGCATCCAGGTGATGATCCTGGTTTTGTCCCTGTCGATGATCTCATCCAGCTGTGCCACCCTCAGGTGTCCGTGGATGACCAGCGTCTGAGCCGGGATCTCTTCCTTCCGCACCATGCCTTCCCTTGCCCTTCCCAGCAGGTTCACGGTGTTGAGCCGGAGCACATGGTCGCGCGAATACACCTGCTTCAGGACACGAAACAGCGAACTTCCTCCGGTTTTAGGTATATGTACGGATATAAGATCGATCATCTACAGTGGTTTTAGGGTTCCGTTTTCCCGGTATCCGATACGGATCATCACATCTCCGTATTTTTTCCAGAATGCCTGCTGAATATCGGGGGGCATTTCTTCCTTCCAGGTCCCGGTCTTTCCGCTCCTGAAGAATTTACTGTTGAATTCGTCCTGCTCTTCCCTTGAGAGCTTGTCGCGGTTTTTTCCTCCGAAATGCGAACCGCCGGCCCGCTGGGTTTCAAAGGTCGGGATCTTCGACAGGTCAGGCTCGGGCAGGTTCAGGAATTCCTTCATCCTGATGATCTCGTGTCCGGGATGGTTTACAAGCTTTTCAAAATAGATCAGCAAAGGATCGAGCTGTGTCCATGATAATACGTTCTTTCCCCAGCCTCCGAAGAATGAGCCGCCTGCAGCCCTGATCGAGTCCCTCAGGTTGCCCTGGAAATCGCTGCCGGGGGCGATGATATCCTTGCGGTGATGGGCCATGGATACCAACGCATCGCGCCCGTCGCGGACAACATAGATGATCTTTGCTCCCGGGGCACACTTCGGAAGTATTTTTTCGGGCATCTCGTGGGTCTTGATCACATGGTAACTGAGTCGTTCCGCTAAATCCCTGAACTTCTTCTGCCGGCCAGGAGGGAGGGTGCGCAGGGAGCGAAGCCGGTCGAGCGTTTGGTATTTCCTGAGGGCTTTGTTGTAAACCTCGATGTTGTTCCAGGAATATATACCGAAAACATCCATGAGGATGTTCCTCAGGAATGTATTTCCCGAGCGGGGAAATGAGGCGAGCACCACCTCAGGCTTCTTCTCCGTAATCTTCGTCATGTTCATCCTGTATCCGCAGTTTTTTAACATTGATGGTGCGTTTATAGAGGGCAAAGATCTCGTCGGCAGGGCCTATGCCCAGACAATTGCCTTCGTGAAGCAACACCACCCTGTCGGCATAGTGCTTGATGGTGCTCAGGTTGTGGCTTACATGCACGATCGTGCGGCCTTTAACGAAAGATTCAGCGAACACCTCATCGGACCTGGCCCTGAACCTCTCATCGCCTACACCACCGAAAAATTCATCCATCAGGAAGATATCGGCACTGGCATGCACGGCAACGGCAAAGGCAAGCCTTGTGCGCATGCCCCTTGAATAATATTTGATCTTGGTGTTTACGAACTTCTGCAGCTCGGCAAATTCGATGATCCTGTCGAAGTTGTTTCTTATTTCATCCATACTGAGGCCCATCACGGATCCGTTCAGGAAGATGTTCTCCCTGGCAGTGAGCTCACTGTTGAAGCCAAGGCCAAGGCTTAGCCGGATGTAATTCCCGAAGATTTCTGATTTCCCTCCCTTGTCGGGACGGTAAACGCCCGTCATGAGGTGGATGAGCGTCGATTTTCCGCTGCCATTGGCACCGACGATGCCCAGAAATTCGCCCTTTTTCACTTCAAGGCTGAT
>CAZHYA010000211.1:4564-4922 GCA_964536525.1 uncultured Bacteroidales bacterium
GCTTCGATATGGCGCCTGTTGCTGCCGCCGATGAAGGCTGCGGATTTCTGCAAGAGGTTGCCCTGTGCTTTATCCCTGATGGTAAAGGTCTTGCTGACATTCGTCAACCTGATGGCTATGTCGTCATTGTTCATTTATAGCTTTTCTATGGCCTTATGAAAGAACTTTCGGAAAATAAACAAACCGATGGCAAGCACCACCAGGGCATACATCATATCGTAGGCAGCAATGAACCAATCGGGCTCCTTGCCATACATGATCACATCCCTCGAATTGATGATGATGCCTGCCAGCGGGTTGAGATAAAGCAGCTGGGGGATGATCTCGAAGACTTTCTGTTTGGCAAAGAAGATCGGGT
>CAZHYA010000212.1:0-502 GCA_964536525.1 uncultured Bacteroidales bacterium
GTTCCAGGCATACATGGCTTATATTTTGCACCTCACCCAAAAGGGGGAAGGGGGATAAGGGGGTGAGGTGCTTTTTTCATGCAAAGCTAAAAAAAAGCAGGACCAACCGGCCCTGCTTTTTAATTCAGTTACCCTTGCCTTATTCCCCGGCCGGGGCTTCCGGCATGGTGTCGGCAGGGTTCAGGGTGTCGACAGGTTCGGGTTCGACGACCGGTAGTTCCGTTACGTCGCGCACCTCGAGCGAAATCCTGTTGATGGCCATGCCAAGCTGGTCATAGCCTTCGCAGTCTTTCAGGAATACGACCGTATCGGCGAGCTTTTCATAAGCCTCCTTGTATTCGGTCCTCAGTGCGATGAAATATTTATCGGAGGCGAAATCCTCGGCATTCTTGTTGTTCACGATGGCAAGGTACCTGAAGGCTTCTCCGATCTCATTGATCTCCTGTTCATCCAGTTTCATGTCGGCGCCGGCCTTAAGCTGCAGCTCGGTGAGTTCCTTGCT
>CAZHYA010000212.1:539-4890 GCA_964536525.1 uncultured Bacteroidales bacterium
GCATCGGCGGTGTTCACGTGTTCCTTCTGCCCGCAAGAGGCCAATGCCAGAGCCAGCAGCGCCACCAGTATAATTGATGTTATCTTTTTCATGGTTCAGTTTTTTTTGATTTCAATTATTTTGTTGCCCTTTCAAGGCGTTTCATGATCGAGAATACGAAGGCTGCTGATAGCAGGCAGCATAAGACGAAGATCAGCCACAGTTGCCAGAGGTCGATCTTTTCCCAGAGGGTACTGCCCACGAACAGCAGCTTGTTCCCTACGGCGGTGGCAAGCAGCCATCCACCCTGCATCAGCCCCTGGAACCTCGAAGGCGACACCTTCGATACGAAAGAAATACCCATCGGGCTCAGGAATAGCTCGGCAATGGTCAGTACCAGGTAAGTGCTGATCAACCAGTACACCGATACCCTTTCGGGTGAGGGTGCGCCTGCAAGGCTGGTCGGCGAGGGAAGGTCGATGGAGCTCAGGATCATCACCACGAAGCCCAGGCCGGCCAGGATCATCCCTATACCGATCTTCCTGGGGGTCGAGGGCTCGATATGCCTTTTGCGCAGCCAGCTGAACAGGGCCAGGATGACCGGTGTCAGGAACACGATGAAGATGGGGTTGAACGACTGGAAGATCTCGGGCTCGGTGGGGTTGTTAACTTCGAACCTGGAGTAGAGGTAATAACCCACGCCAAAGCCCGCGGCCATGGACAGTAGGCCATACAGCATGTTACTGACCTTGTTGCTGCGCTTGAGCAGTTGCACGAGGCCCAGGATGAAGGCAAAGATACAAAGCAGGGTGGGCAGGGTGAAGAACAGGTTTGTGACGGGCGGTACCGCATCATTGGAATAATCCCTGGCAAACATCGAAAGGGTCAGCCCGTTCTGGTGGAACGACATCCAGAAGAAGATCACCACCAGGAAGACCAGCAGCAGGGCGTTCAGCCTTGGGCGCTCTTCCTTGGTCGAACTCAGGTAGATCCACGACACAAATGCAAAGAACAAGCCCACGGCCATACCCAGTGAGAAGTTATCGAGGAGGAAATGGAAGATGACGGCCGTGGCAGCCATGAACCCAAGTGAAACGAGGATCTTGACAATATTCCCGGCCCCGGCCTTTGCCGTTTCCCTGATCTCCTGTCCGAGATCTTCGGTTAACTGCGCTTCTTTCTTCTTGTCGGGAAGCATCCGCCTGAAGATGCTGAAGATCACAAGGCTGATGATCATCGAGCCGGCTGCAATGCCGAAGGCATAGTTATAACCCGTAGCAAAAGCGTCGAGGTAATCCTTGACAAAGAGTGTAAGGCTGTTGATATGAGTGCCCATCATATTGCTGGCCAGCGGGGCAAATCCATCCAGCTGCTGGTTCTTCGATACGATGTCGCCAATCCCGGTATAATCAATGGTGTTGATCAGCGGCAGTTCTCCGATGTTGAACTTTGCTGCATAGGATTGCAGGTCGGCATTGTAGGTGAATCCCTGTGTTCTGAGGTACCAGTTCCTGATGCCGTTGGCTGCGAAAGGAGCCACGAGGGCACCCATGTTGATCCCCATATAGAACACGCTGAAGGCAGAGTCACGCAATTTCTCGTATTTCGGATGATCGTACATCTGCCCGACGATGGCCTGCAGGTTCCCCTTGAAAAGCCCGTTACCCAGCGCGATGACCGATAGGCCTGCAATGGTGTAGAGCATGGGCAGCCCCGGCACGGTCATGATGATGTAACCGCCAAGCATGGTCAGGATGCCGAAAAAGATCGTACCCTTGTAATTGCGGGTACCGTCGGCAATGAGCCCACCGATCAGGGCTGCACCGTAGATCCCGAAATAGAACCAGCTGTAGACTTCTCCCGCATCGGTTGCGTTCATGTTATATTTGGCCTGCAGATAGAAGACCAGGCAGGCCATCATGGTATAAAAGCCGAACCTTTCGCCCATGTTCGCAAAGAAGGCTACCAGTAGCCCTTTCGGATGTCCTTTTAACATAGTTTTAGTTTTTGGTTAGTAATGGTTTATATGTGAATTTCTACATCTGAATTTTCATGAACAAAGCACAAAAATAATTAAAAATTAATGTTATGCAAGTAGAATTCGCAGCGTGGGTTTCGGGCTAGGTGGCACACCGTTCCGGACACAAAATCCCAGCCCCTGCTGTAAGCCATTTCAACAAAAACCTGTAATTTCGGTTTAGCCGTGTAATATTTTTTTTGTGTACTCGTCTTAACAATGTCATGACCAGAGAAGAATTCAAACAGGAGGTGCTGCCGGTAAAGAACAAACTTTATCGTATTGCCTTGAGGCTGTTGGGTGATCGTGAAGATGCACAGGATATCGTGCAGGAGATCTTTCTCAGGTTGTGGATGAAAAATGACGAGATTGAAAGCTTAACGAACATTGAGGCTTATGCCGTGACCATGCCGCGCAACCTCTGTCTCGACAAGCTGAAATCGGCCGCATCACGAACGGAAACATTTAATGAAACAAGAGAAATGCCCGACAACAGAACCCCATACACAGAGGCTGAGCTTTCCGATAACATGAGGATCGTAAGGGATGCCATGGAGGGACTGCCTGAACAGCAGAAACTGATCATCCACCTCAGGGATGTTGAAGGAAGCGACTTCGACGAAATAGCTGAAATAACGGGTCTGAGCCTCAACAATGTGAGGGTTAACCTGTCGAGGGCACGAAAAAAAATCAGGGACACCCTGATAAAAATACATAACTATGAGTTCTCAAAAAATTGAAAAATTGCTGGAAAGGTACTTCCAGGGAGAAACCTCTCTTGGCGAGGAAAAGTCGCTAAGGGAATTCTTTCGCAGGGAAGATCTGCCCCCGCATTTGGCAGGGCTCAGGGAGCAATTCATCTTATTTGATGAAGAGGGCAGCGAGGAATTACCTGCTGATTTCGATGATGTGCTCTTTGATGAGATCGACAGGCTCGAGCGCAGCTCCAGGTCGACACGACGGACCTACATATTATATATCAGCGGTGTGGCAGCCACCGTGCTGATCATGGTTACCCTGTTCTTCCGCTTCGACCCCTTCACAAGAGAGGCCGATTTCAACCAGCGTGAAGCCGAAACCGCCTTCGCCGAAGCCAGCAAAATCCTCTACTTCGTATCAGACAGGTTTAACAACGGAGCAAAATCCCTTGGGAAAGTAGCCCGCTTCGACGAGGGGATGGATAATCTTAAAAGTGTAAAAAAATTTGACGAAGGCGTGGAAAAAGCCACCCCGGTGTCGAAGTTCAGTCAGATAACTAATTTAATTACAAATCCCGCACCCGACAAGGTGCCTAATAGCTTAAAACCATGAAAAAGTTAATGATCACATTACTCACGATCGTCTTCCTGGCACCATTTGCAATGGCACAGGAAAGCGTTACAGAAAAACTGTACACAAAATACAGCGGAAAAGAAGGTTTCACAACGGTGCACATCACCAAGGAGCTTTTCAGCATGATCGCCCAGATGAACTTCGAAGGCGAAGATGCCGAAGAGATGAACCAGATGAAGGATGCCATGTCCCAGCTCCAGTTCATCAGGATCGTGATGTTCGAGAACGGGGAGGAAGCCAATTCCGATCTCAAGGCCTTCAAGAAAGACCTTAGTTCCTTTAACCTTGAAGGGTTTTCGGAGCTCATGGTCGTCGACGACAACGATGAAAAGGTCCGCTTCGTGGCCCGCCAGGAAGGAAACATCTTCAAGGAATTCCTGGTACTGATCGACTCGCCCAAGGAAGCCGGTTTTATCAGCATCTTCGGCGATATGGACATGGAAACGATCTCCAAGGTGTCGCAGAGCATGGGCATCCAGGAGATGGGCAAGTTTGGCGGCCCCAAGAAGGATAAAGAAGAGAAATAATCCAAAATTCTGAGTCATGAGGGTATTTATTAGCATCTTGCTGGCAGTCTTTACCATCACTGCCTTTGCACAGCGATCGCCTGTAGGGAAGGTCATCGACAAATACTCCGGGAAAGAAGGGATATCCGTACAGGAGATCGACCTGAAATCGGAGGAATTTACCAGCCAGTTCAAGGTTGAGGGCGAGGAGATAGAAGCTGCCCTGGCACAGCTGGAAGTGCTGAAGATCATCAACTGTGAAAAGGGCTCCGCATCGTTTGACAAATTCTATGGAAAAACATCGAAGGCCTTGCAGGACGAGGCCTATTCCGAGCTCATGAAGGTGAACTCGGATGATGGTGAAGATGTGGCTTTATATTCCATGCAGCTTGAGAATGGTCTGGTAGAAGAGTTCGTACTCATGGTAAAAGAGGACTCGGGCCTGATGATGATCTATGTGAAGGGAGAGATTCCAATGGAGGATATCGGGATGAATGAAGTTCTAAAGGCTTTTTCC
>CAZHYA010000213.1:0-4887 GCA_964536525.1 uncultured Bacteroidales bacterium
CAATAATTGGAATACTTGTTTCTTGCTTGCAATCCCTGATCAGCTTCAGGTAATTGTCGACATCTTTATGCCTTGTATAATTGCTGATATAATCATCGGCCTCCGGATAAAAATAATTGTTGTCGTTGCTGCTCATGGTATGGCTGATCGTGTGGTTGATCTGCTCTTCGAACAGTGACTTCAATACGACGGCAGCAGCGCCGTTCTTTTCAATTTCAATGATGTTGCTGACTGAATTTGTCAGTCCGGAACTACCGACGATAATGGGATTTTTAAGGTCAAATCCCATGTAGGAGGTTGAAAGATCTGCCATTATTTCTCTTCGTATTAGTTATCAGGTGAACAAATTTATATAATATTTTTTAGCGGGCATCAAAATAAACGACAACAATTAACCCATCACCCCTTGCCTATTGCCTATTGCCTATCGCCTATCGCCTATCGCCCTAGTACTTTATTTTCCACCCGTCGAACAGCGAGTCGTCTTTCATCACTTCCAGTGCTTTTAAATAGCCGTCGTCGTTATCAGAGAACACTTCATAGGAAGCGGATACGTCCCACAGGTTTCTGGCCATCCAGGCCTTGATCTGGTATTTGAGGAAGGTTTCCGAGGTTTTGTAGCCGTCTTCATCGAAGGGCACCTCCATATCTTCCGCGAAGCGGATAAAGCCATCCATGAACTTCTCGTCGAGCATGAAGCCCTCCTTATATTCCTTTACGGCAGGGTATTTGTCCAGGATCTGTTCCCTGTGGTCGTTCACATACTGCACCGTGAACTGGTTCAGTACTCCTTTCCTTCTCAATTCGGTATAATAATCAGATATCCAGGTCGAGTCCCATGGAATGAAGATGTCGGGCATGATGCCACCCCCGCCATACACGACCCTTTGTGCCGGCGTCATGTACATGAGCGAGTCGGGGAAGCTGATGCTGTCGGGGTTTACCAGTTCACCGTGTTTCATCCTTTTGTATACGTCGAGGTAATAGTCTTCAACGCCATTGTCGTAGGGCTTCTGAATGCTCCTGCCGGTAGGCGTATGATACCTGGCCGTCGTGAGCCTGATCACAGATCCGTCGGGAAGCGGGAACGGCCGTTGCACCAGCCCTTTGCCAAACGACCTCCTGCCAATGATGAGCCCCCTGTCCCAGTCCTGCACAGCACCTGCAACGATCTCGCTGGCCGAAGCAGAACCTTCGTCGATCAGCACCGCCAGCCTGCCTGTCAGAAAGCTGCCTCCCGGGGTGGCCCAGTATTTTTGCTGTGGCGATTTCAATCCTTCAGTATACACGATCAGGCTTCCCCCGGGAAGGAACTGGTCGGCCAGGTCAATGGCTGCTCCGAGGTATCCGCCCGAGTTTCCGCGAAGGTCGAGGATGAGGTTTTCCATGCCTTCCCCTCTCAGCCTGTCAACCGCCTCACTGAATTCGTCGACCGAGGTTGCCGAGAAACGGTTAAGCTCGCTTCGATGCTGTTAATGGGTATCTTATCTCTCACGATGGTATAATCGATCAACCCCTCCTTACCCTTCCGGTAGATGCTCACCGCGACACTGGTGCCCTTCTCGCCGCGCAGCCGGTCCATCACATACTGGTTGTTGATCTTCTCTCCATAGGCTGCGGTGTCGTTGATCCTGATGATCCGGTCGCCGGGCATGATGCCCAGTTTTTCCGACGGCCCTCCGGGTATGGGGGCAATCACCAGGATGGTATCCCTGAAGAGCTGGAAGGTGATGCCTATCCCTTCGAAGCTGCCCCTGAGGGGCTCTTCGGCCCTGTCAATGTCTTTTTTGGGGATGAAAGAGGAATGTGGATCCAGCTCCTTAAGGGTTTCGATGATGGCATTATCGACAAGCTTCTCCATCTCTACAGAATCGATATACGCATAGTCGACAAGCTGATAGAGGGCAACCAGCTTCTGTACCTGGTCCCTCACCTCCTGGCTCTGGGATCTGGCGTGGTCTATGCTGAGAAAAGAAAATATCAGGACGAGTATGAGCGACCATGATGAACTAATTAGTTTTGACATGACATGAAGGTTTCATGATTACTGTGTTAAGGTGATCAAAATTAAGCAAAAATCGGACCGTCCACCGGCCATGAGCCAGCATTGATGTTAAAAAACGTTAAGTGACCTCGACGGGAAGGTGAGCTGCAGGCACCGGGTTGCGATCAATAATCGAGCAATTCCCTGGCCGCTTCAAACACCTTGTCGGCATTTGGCAGGATGGCTGCCTCGAGGATCCTGTTAAATCCGACAGGTGTGAATGTTGAGCCGATCCTTCTCACGGGCGCGTCGAGCTGTTCGAATGCCTTCTCGTTGATGAGCGCCACGATCTCGCCGCCAAAGCCCCCAAAGACTTTATCCTCGTGCACCACCAGTGCACGGTTGGTTTTTCTTACCGATTCGACCACGGCCTCTTCGTCGAGCGGGATAAGCGAACGCAGGTCGAGCACTTCCACTTCCCTGCCCGTTTCTTCCCTGATCTTTTCGGCTGCCTTCAGGCAGATGTGGGTGGCATTGCCATAGGTGATCATGGTGAGGTCGCTGCCTTCCCTGCGAATGCGGGCCTTGCCGAAGGGCACCTCAAACTCTTCGGGCACCTGCGCTTCTGCCATGGGGTCGTTATACAACGATTTAGGCTCCAGGAAGATATTGGGCCCTTCCGAGCGCACACAGGTGCGCAACAGCCCCGCAGCATCATCGGCAAAGGAGGGGTAAACGATCCTCAGTCCGGGAAGTGTGGTGAGGGCACCCTCGATGGTCTGGGAGTGGTAAAGGCCTCCGCCGATATAGCCCCCCGATGCCAGCCTGATGGTGACATTGGCGGCAAACTGCCCGTTCGAGCGCCAGTAATCGTGGCTCAGCTCGAGCACCTGTTCCATGGCCGGCCAGAAATAGTCGGCAAACTCGGCCCCTTCCACCACCACACGGATATTTTTGCCGTAGCGGCTCATGCCGTTTGCCGTGCCAACGATAAAATCCTCAGCGATGGGCGCATTGAATACACGCTCCTTGCCGAACTCCTGCTGCATGCCCTTGGTCACGTTAAAGATGCCGCCCTTTTCCTTGTTGGCCACATCCTGCCCGTAGATGAACGTATCGGGGTTTTTCCTGAACTCCTCCTTGAGGGTGGTATTGAGGGCTTCGATGAAGCGCATCTTCTTGCCGCTGCCGTCGGGCAGCCCATCCTTGAATTTGACGGGTGCAGGTGCTTCAGGCATCACGAAATCGAAAATCGTTGAAGGATCGGGATCCGGTGAGGCGATCACTTTCTTGTGAGCGGCCGAGATTTCCTTTTTTGCCTTCTTGTCGAGCTCCTCAAGCTCCTCTCCGGTAAAGATGCCCGAAGAAAGGAGCTGTTCCCGGAACCGCATCAGCGGGTCCTGTTCGATGGCCTCCTGCAGTTCATTTTCGTCGCGGTATAGCTCATGACGGTCGGAATTCGAGTGGGACCCCATCCTCACGCAGCTGGCGTGCACGATCACCGGGTACCCGTTCTCCTGCACATGCTTCTTGGCCAGGGCCATGGCATTCATCGAATTAAAAACGTCCTTGCCGTTACAGTAGATGATCTCAAGGTTTTTAAATCCCTCGAAGTTTGTCGCGGCATAAGGGTTGGCGGTCTGGTCGGCCTTGGGCACCGAGATGCCGTATTCATTGTCCTGTAAGACAAAGATCACGGGGAGCCGCTCATTGGTGGCACCGTTGATGGCCTCATACACATATCCTTCCGAGGTGGACGACTCGCCCTGCGAGCTGATGGCAACCCCGTCGCTGCCATAATATTTTATCGCCCTGGCCACCCCCACGGCATGCAGGGTATGATTGCCCGTGCATGAAGAAACGTTGTGGATGTTCCATTCGGGCTTGGCAAAATGGTTCGACATGTGCCTGCCACCGCTGGCAATATCATCTCTCTTCGATAATCCGTTGAGGATGATCTCTTCGGCGGTAAGTCCGGCCGAGATGGTCGTTAGCATATCCCTGTAATAGGGGAACAGATGATCTTTCTCCCTGTCGAACACCTGGCCGATGGCCAGCTGTATACCGTCGTGGCCCGCATAGGGGGCATGGTACGACCAGCCCAGTGCCTGTTTAAGGTAGTTCGGCGCTTTCTCGTCGAGCTGCCGTCCGATGGTCATCAGGTAATACCATCTTTCAAGGATATCCTTGCCGGTAGTCTTGACACTATATATCTTGTCTTCCCGCTTGACCTTCAACCGCTTGTTTTTGTACATTTTCTCTCTATCGTTGACGGGGCCCGGAGGCCCGGATTAACATTTTTCTGATATCTTTCTTAACATTTGGTTAACAATTATCAGCCGTGTATTGTTCAGGCCGGCGATCGTCAAAAACATGGTTCAACGGGGTGATCATCTTGTTATGCGACAGGGAGGGATCAATTTCCTGCAGCAGCAACTCCTCACCGGCAGGACCGGCTTTTGCCAGCACTTCCCCTCCGGGGTCCAGCAGGGTTGATCCGCCGTTGAACGTAAGCTCACCCTCGGTGCCTGTCCGGTTTGCCGTGGCTATGTATACCCTGTTCATCAATGCGATCCCCGGCAAAACCTTTGCGGCATTCCGGGTAAGCAGGTTCGACGGGTGGCAGATAAGTTCGGCGCCCTGTTGGGCCAGGATGCGCCACGGCTCCGGAAACAGGTAATCGAAGCATATTTGCATGCCTATCCTGCAAAAGCCGGTATCATATACGCACAAACCTCCCGTTCCGGGCGTAAAATATTCCTTTTCATGCATGAAGAGGTGCATCTTACGGTAAATGCCCTTCAGCCCATCGGGCGTGATCAGCAGGGAGGAGTTGTAGATCCTGTCTTCGGACAGCTCGTTGAATCCGCTCACGATACACTGGTTGTTGCCGGATGCCAATG
>CAZHYA010000214.1:0-4820 GCA_964536525.1 uncultured Bacteroidales bacterium
GGCCATGCCCACGGGGAGTTCACTAAACCTCATGATGGAGGTGATGCCCGACAGGGTTTTTGATGTGGGCATCGCCGAGCAGCATGCCGTAACCTTTTCGGCGGGGCTGGCGACACAAGGGATGATCCCCTTCTGCAACATCTATTCCACCTTTGCACAACGGGCCTACGACCAGATCATCCACGACGTGGCCCTGCAGAAACTGCCTGTTGTGCTCTGCCTCGACCGCGGAGGGCTTGTCGGTGAAGACGGCGCCACCCACCATGGCGCCTTTGACCTGGCGTATCTGCGGGCCATCCCCAACATCACCATCGCCTCACCGATGAACGAGGAAGAACTGCGCAACATGATGTTCACGGCACAGCTCCCGGGCATGGGCCCCTTTGCCATCAGGTACCCCAAGGGCCGCGGGGTGATGCCACTCTGGGAAACACCCATGAAGGCGCTCCGGGTCGGGCAGGGGCGCCACACCATCGAAGGCAGCGACATCGCCCTGGTCAGCATCGGGCATGTGGGCAACTATGCCCTTGAGGCATGCGGGAAACTCGAAAAGGCCGGCATCGGCGCAGCCCATTACGATATGCGGTTCCTGAAACCCATTGATGAGGGATTGCTCCATAAGGTCTTCAGCGCATTCGACCATATCATCACCATCGAGGATGGAACGGTGGTCGGCGGGCTGGGCAGCGCCCTGCTCGAATTCCAGTCCGATCACGGATACCATAAAAACCTCCGCCGCCTGGGCATCCCCGACCGCTTCGTCGGTCATGGCCTGCAGGAGGAACTCCATCACGAATGCGGTTACGACACTGAAGGAATTGTAAAAGCAGCGAAGCAGATGATGATAAAGCCATAAAGCTCCATCCCAGAATAAATGGCTGCATAATCTTTTTTATATCTTTACGCGAAAATCAACAGACGGTGCCGTACAGACATTCGTATCTTTTACTGTTGGGTCTGGCCCTGATGCTTTTCTTCACCCCCATGAGGGGGCAGGAGGGTGTCGTGCCCGGGCAGGATGACATTTCCATCGGGTTCCCGTTCATCATCATCCGCGATATCCCTTTCAGCATCGACATTGAGATCATCAACCCCGAGATTGCCCGTGAGCTGGAAGGCAAAGAGCTTTCGCTGGTCATCGACGGACAGCAGGAAAAAGCAAGAATTTCCGGAGGCAGGGGAACGGTGGATTATGTGGCCAGTAAAAAGGGCGAGGTCACCATTTCCGCAGGAGGCTTCGGACTGACAAAGGAACTCACACCGGTTCCCCTCTGGATGTCGATACTTCCCCCGCTGATCGCCATCCTCTTTGCGCTGGTTTTCAGGGAAGTGTTCTCGGCCCTCTTTGCCGGGCTGCTCGTGGGCACCACCATCCTGCACTTCTATGCCGGCAGCAACATCCTTGTTGCCATCTTCCAGGGCATATTCTCCATCGCCGACACCTATCTTGTCGAGGCCCTCTTCGACAGGGGGCACCTTTCCATCATCGTCTTTTCCATGCTCATCGGGGCCATGGTGAACCTCATCACACGCAACGGCGGCATGAAGGGCGTGGTCAACCTGCTGTCGAGGTACGCAAAGAGCGCCCGCTCCGGCCAATTCATCACCTGGCTGATGGGAGTGGTCATCTTCTTTGATGATTACGCCAATACGCTGGTGGTAGGCAATACCATGCGGCCCGTGACCGACAGGCTTAAGATATCACGGGAAAAGCTTGCCTATCTCGTCGACTCCACCGCGGCACCCATAGCTTCCATTGCCTTCGTAACGACCTGGATAGGGGCGGAACTGAGCTACATACAGGACGGCATCGAGGTGATCGGGATCGATGAGAACGCCTATATGGTCTTCTTCAATTCGCTGGCCTATTCCTTCTATCCCGTATTTACGCTGATCTTTATCCTGATGCTGATCTTCAGAGGGGTGGATTACGGCCCCATGCTCAGGGCAGAGCGCAAGGCCAGGCAGACGGAGGTGCTCACCGGCGACGAAAAGTTCTCATTTTCCAATGAGCTGAACAAGCTCGAGGTGGATGAACATTTGAAGGCCCGCTGGTTCAATGCAGTAATCCCCGTGCTGGTGATCATCTTCGGCACCATTGCCGGATTGATCTTCACAGGCTGGGACCCGGAAGTGTGGGGCAATGCCGACATCGCCTTCGGTAAGAAGATCTCGGCCACCATAGGTAATGCCGACTCATCCAGGCCATGTAGACCGAAAAATTCATAGAACAGGTCAGTCCGAAGACGTGAAAATAAGGCAGCGCACCCAGCATCTTTTCTTCCCCTCTCTTAAAATCGGGAAACCATTGTGACAATTGCTGCGTCTGCTTGCTCAAATTGGAATGTGTTAATTCCACAGCCTTGACGGCGCCCGTCGTTCCGCCGGTATATTGGTACATCGCCACATCATCAAGCGAAATTTCCACTCGTGGCGGTTGGTGCAAATATTTATTTATGCAATCTTTCCACCGGTAGACGTCCGGCGCGGCTTTCACAGAAGCCGCCATCTTCTTTCTCTTAGCTATAAGATGAAACAACAAATTCTTGGGAAAGGGCAGATAGTCGCCGATGGAGGCGACAATTATTTGTTTAATTTTTGTCCGGGGACGCAGATCAATCATTCTGTTGCCAAGCAAATCCATTGTTATTAAGACCTTGGAATCAGAATCATTGAGCTGATGCTCCAGTTCCGGATCCGAGGAAACCGGATTGTTCATCACTGCAACTGCACCAATTTTTAAAATAGCGTAATAAGCCACTACACAGGGAATTATATTGGGCAGTAAAATTGCTACAACATCGCCCTTCTTAACACGAAAATCATAAAGGCAGGCGGCGAATCTGTCGACCATTTCTTTTAACTGGGTAAAATTAATTTTTTTACCCATGTAAATCAGTGCTGGTTTTTCCGGATATCTTTGTGCCGTACGAACGAGAACATCCGGCATGCAAATTTCTTCATAGTTAATGTGCTCCGCGACACCCTGTTGATAAAATTTCAGCCACGGTTTATCCAAATAACTAACTGAATCTGCCAAGCTAGTCCCTTTTTTTGAGCAAAGGTTAAAGGCTTCAGAATTGCGCTCTCCTGCAAAATAAAACAAACTGTCTTTGCTATTTAGGCTTCGTTTCACACTGGGAAGCAGGTTACGCAAGGCATTGGTTTCCCTGCGTAACCTCTCAACAGTCAGTTCTCTTTAAGATGATCGGCTTACATGCTTCAAAAGCCAGCATTTAAAACTAGCGCAGATTTACAGCCATGGTCTTTGAATTGCTGTTATTAAAACTTTTATTGTTTATATCAAACTTAAGAAATCACTTGTTTAACTATAAAAAAGCCCTTTCTTCTGGAAGATTGGGCTTTTTTATTTAAATTAATTTCTCTGCAGCAAATGAGCTCATCAAGTTGCACTTGTTTCTTCTGCAGGTTTCGCTTCTTCCAATCCCATTGCCTTGACAACGATTTCGGAAATATCCAGCGCGGTCACTTTCTCTGACAGCTGTCTGTCTTTCACACCATCGGAAAGCATTGTCAGACAGAAAGGACAAGCAACTGCTATGGTATCGGCGCCTGTTGCCACAGCCTGATCGGTACGCATGTTATTAATACGATCTCCGATATCTTCTTCCATCCACATTCTTGCACCGCCGGCGCCGCAGCAGAAGCTCTTGCTTAAATTTCTATCCATTTCAGCAAGCTTCACTCCGGGAACAGCGCTCAAAATACTACGCGGCTCAGTGTAGATATTGTTATAACGGCCGAGGAAACAGGAATCGTGATAAGTATAAACTCCATCCAGCGCCTTCGACAGTTTAATTTTGCCCTGAGCAATCAGATCGGCGATAATTTCTGTGTGGTGGTATACTTCATAGTTTCCACCGAAGTTGGGATAATCCTTTTTCAGGCAGTTATAGCCATGCGGACAGGTGGCAATAATCTTTTTCACGCCATAGCCGTTCATGATCTCGATATTAGCTTGTGCCTGAGCCTGGAAAAGATACTCATTTCCGCCACGCATAGCCGAGTCACCGCAGCAACCTTCTTCATTGCCTAAAATACCAAAGCTGACACCGGCAGCCTGTAATATTTTAGCAAAAGCTATAGATATCTTTTTGCCTCTGTCATCAAATGACCCGGAGCAGCCTACGTAAAACAGGTATTCCACGTTGGGATCTTCCGCCAGTGTTTTAACGCCGAGCTCACTGGCCCAATCCGCTCGTAAGTGCGCCCCGATACCCCACGGGTTGGAATTATTTTCCATATTACGATAGGTCAACTGCAATTCCGGACTAAAATCAGCTTCTGTAAGTACTTTGTATTGGCGCATGTTGATAATCTTTGGTACGTGTTCGATGGCTGCCGAACAATGCTCCATACAGTACATACAGTTTGTACATGCCCACAGTTCATGCAGATCTACAACTTCACCAACCAGGGCCTTACCCTGAACTTCACCTTCACCTTCGACTGCACCTTCTGCACCTTCTGCTTCTGCCGGTGCCGGGAGAGCTTTGGCCTTCACTGCCGCGGGCGCTTTTTCCAGCCAGTATGTCTTAATATCCTGGATCAGCTTTTTAGGTGACAATGGCTTCCCGGAAAGATATGCCGGACACCCGTCCTGACAGCGGCCGCAACGTGTACAGGCATCGGAATCAAAAATCTGTTTCCAGGTAAACTCTTCCAATGTCCCCACGCCGAACGACTCCGCAGTCTCAAAATCGCGAATAGGCTCCTGGTAGCCGGTCGGTTTCAGAGATGCAAAATAGTAATTGGATGGAGTTGTGATTATGTGCAGGAGCCTCGAATAGGGAATGTAA
>CAZHYA010000215.1:0-1025 GCA_964536525.1 uncultured Bacteroidales bacterium
AGCAGCAGCGGATCATCCAGCTGGATGAAGCTGAGCTGGTAGTCGCCTTCCTTATTTCCTGTGGCGGGGCGGTAGGCCAGTTTCTCACCGCTGTGCGACTGCTCGAGCTGTTTCAACAGGTCGTCGGCACGACGCAGTACGGCCGAGGGCATGCCGGCCATGCGTGCCACATGGATGCCGAAGCTGTGCTCGGAGCCGCCCTGTTCCATCTTTCTCAGGAAGATCACCTCCCTGCCGACCTCCTTGATCGAAATATGGAAGTTCCTGATCCGGGGCATGCTGGCAGCCATCTCGTTCAGCTCGTGGTAGTGGGTGGCAAACATCACCTTGGCGCGGTAGAGGGGATGGTTGTGGATGAATTCGGTGATGGCCCAGGCGATGGAGATGCCGTCGTAGGTGCTCGTGCCGCGGCCGATCTCATCGAGCAGGATCAGGCTGCGGTCGGAGATGTTGTTCAGGATGCTGGCGGTTTCGTTCATCTCCACCATGAAGGTGGATTCGCCGGAGGCGATGTTGTCGGAAGCACCCACGCGGGTGAAGATCTTGTCGACAAGCCCTATGGAAGCTTTCTTGGCAGGCACGAAACAGCCCATCTGAGCCATGAGGGTGATCAGTGCGGTTTGCCGGAGCAGGGCCGATTTCCCCGACATGTTGGGCCCGGTGAGGATGATGATCTGCTGCTTTTCGTTGTCGAGGAATGTGCTGTTGGGGATATATGCCTCGCCATGCGGAAGGTTTTGCTCGATCACAGGATGACGCCCGTCGGTGATGTCGAGGGTGAGCGAGTCGTTGATCTCCGGCCGTGTATAGTTATTCTGTTCCGATACCGTGGCAAAGGAGAGCAGGCAATCGAGCCGTGCAACGAGGGTGGCATTGAGCTGTATGGGCTTGATGTAATCTGCCAGCGCGACGACGAGCTCGTTGAAAAGGCGTGTTTCCAGGGCAAGGATCTTTTCCTCGGCACCCAGGATCTTCTGTTCATAGTCCTTCAGCTCTTCCGTGATATACCGCTCGCAGTTGACCAA
>CAZHYA010000215.1:1035-4796 GCA_964536525.1 uncultured Bacteroidales bacterium
CTGCTTCCGGTGCCAGTCGTCGGGCACCTTTGCTTTATGGGTGTTGGTCACCTCCAGGTAATAGCCGAACACATTATTATAGCCGATCTTCAGCGACGGGATGCCTGTCCTTTTGTGTTCGCGTTC
The DNA here is from genome assembly GCA_964536525.1 of uncultured Bacteroidales bacterium. Lineage (GTDB taxonomy): Bacteria > Bacteroidota > Bacteroidia > Bacteroidales > B18-G4 > B18-G4. Next base: position 1,162 of record CAZHYA010000215.1, read on the forward strand.
GCGGATCTGCTCCAGAAAGTCCTTCCCTGAATGGGCGATATGCCTCAACTCGTCAAGCCCCGCTGAGATGCCATCGTTGATGACCTTGCCCTTGACCAGCTGCAGCGGAGGGTCTTCGTTCAACTCCCTTGCAATGCGGTCCCTGATGCTGGGGCAGGGGTTGAGCTGTTCGGCATATTTTTCCAGGGCAGGATGTCCGGATCCCTTCAGCAGCATGCCTGCGGATTCGACGGCGTTGAGCGCTTTCTTAACCTGCACCATTTCGCGTGGGTTGATCCTGCCTACCGCCACCTTCGAGATCAGCCGCTCCATGTCGCCCATCAGCCTGAAATGGCTGCGCAGCTTGTCCGACAGCGTCTCATCCCTCATGAACAGCTCAACCATGTCGAGCCGCTCGCTGATGGGCCCTTTATCTTTCAGGGGCAGCACGATCCAGCGTTTCATCATACGGCTGCCCATGGGGGTGATGGTGTGGTCGAGCACGGTGAGCAGGGTGGGGGCATCTTCGTTGTATGTATGCAGCAGTTCGAGGTTGCGCGCCGTAAACCTGTCGAGCCACACATAACGGTCTTCCTCTATGCGCGAGATGCCGCTGATGTGCTGCAGCTTGTCGTGGTGGGTTTCCGAAAGGTAATGCAAGGCTGCACCGGCGGCGATGATGGCATGCTCCAACTCCTCTATGCCGAAGCCCTTCAGCGACCGGGTGCCAAAATGCCGGGTCAGGTTCTCGTAACCGAATTCTGAGGTGAACACCCAATCGTCGAAGGTGGTGTGGTAATACTTCTCCCCGAACACTTCCCTGAACCTTGCCAGCTTATTCCGTTGAAGGATCACCTCCGAAGGCTTGAATCCCTGCAGCAGCTTGTCGATATAATCCATATTGCCCTGGCTCACATAGAATTCGCCTGTCGAGATGTCGAGAAAAGAGATCCCGGACGTCTTTTCGTTCAGCGCTATCGCCGCCAGGAAGTTGTTGTGTTTCTGCTCCAGCACATTTTCGTTCATGGCCACTCCCGGCGTAACCATCTCCGTCACCCCCCTTTTCACGATCTTCTTGGTGAGCTTGGGGTCTTCGAGCTGCTCACAGATGGCTACCCGCTGTACGGCCTTAACCAGCTTCGGCAGGTAGGTGTCGAGGGCATGATACGGAAAGCCGGCAAGCTCAACATACGACGCTGCACCGTTGGCCCTCCTCGTGAGCACAATGCCCAGTATTTTAGCCGTCTTGACGGCATCTTCACTGAAAGTCTCGTAAAAATCGCCAACACGGAAAAGCAGCAATGCATCGGGGTGCTTTGCCTTGATGGCATTGTACTGCTTCATCAGAGGGGTCTCAACTATTTTCGTCGCTCTGGCCACAAATGTTTAGGGTAAGATGTTTTTCAGGCAGCATCCTTTCCTGTTGCACAAAGGTAATCATTTCTCTCCTGATGCGAAAATCATCCGAACGCACCCGCAGTTGGGCATATTGGCTTATTTTTGCTAAAAATTTCGTTTTATGAAGAAGCTCGGTATGGATGAACTGGGCAGGCTTTCGGCCGAAGCATTCGTTATGGCGGAAAAGATGCCTGTTACGGTGGTGCTCGACAATATCAGGAGCCTGAATAACATCGGATCGGTTTTTCGTACCGCCGACGCTTTCCGCGTGGAATGCATCCACCTTTGCGGGATCACGGCCAAGCCGCCGCACCGCGAAATACATAAAACTGCCCTTGGAGCCACTGAAACCGTCAGCTGGAAATACTTTGCCATGACATCCGATTCGATCAGGGAACTGAAGGCTGAAGGATACAGGGTCGTTGCAATTGAACAAACCGACGGAAGCGTGCAACTCGACAGTCATGAACTCCTTCCCGACAGGAAAACGGCCGTGGTATTCGGGAATGAGGTTAAAGGAGTGCAGCAGTCGGTGATCGACATGGCCGACCTGGCCATGGAGATCCCGCAAATGGGAACCAAACACTCGCTGAATGTATCTGTCAGCGCCGGCATCGTGCTTTGGTCAATATTCAGGAATATGAAGTGGTTGTAAAAGAAATGGGTAAATTATTGTTGAAAATCAATAGCATAGATTTGTTTTTTCAAAAAATGTAACTTATATTTGAACAAATCGTAGAAACTATCGTTGGAAATAAATCTTGTAAATCACTATTTAACTGCGTATATTTATTGAAATTCCTATATTTGCACATCGTTCCCCAGTAAGCTTTTCTTTGCTGCGGGCACTTGTATTTAAGAGAGATTAAACGTAAATTTGAAATTTATTAACTCAGATTATTAATTTTTAAGATCCAGGATTATGAAAAAAAATTACAGTTCAATTTTAAAACTCCTCGCAGTTTTAATTTTTGCGATGATGCCCATCCTTTTCTTCGGACAGGCTGAAGAGGATGAGGCCACTGAACAGCAGACCAGCAACAGGTCATATTTTTCAAAGTATGGTTATGTTGGGGCCAGTTTTGGTGGCATTGCTTACCATGGCGATGTTTACCGCACTCCTGTGCTGCCTCAATGGAGGCATTTTAACTGGGGCTTCGGCGCCATGGGCGGATGGCAGTTTCATCCGGTACTCGGTGTCAGGGCCAATTTTGGTTATGCCAACCTCTCCGGCGAAAGGGTTGGGGATGTCAATAAAGCGTTCAAAGGCACTGCCTTCGATTATTCAGCCAACGCCACCATCAGCCTGATCAACCTGATTTTCGGATATAACCCGGATCGCTGGTTCGACATGACCGTATGGGGTGGTATCGGACGTACACATTACAGCACCGACTTGCGGCAGAATGTTCCGCCAGTGGAAGAAGTTCCGGAGACCAGCGGGCAGGCTACCCTTTATCCCGTCGGCGTTGATTTTGACTTTGTCCTTAGCGACCACTTCAACCTCAATGTGAATTCTTCACTGAAGTTCACCGACTCCGACAATGTTGACCATTTCCAGCATGCCGTTGCTGCCGTCAAGAAAGACTTCTGGCACTACACCGGCATCGGCCTGACCTACAAATTTGGCCAGGGTGGCATTAAGAATATGGTGAAAGACTTCGACGATGTTACATGGAAATCTACGCCTAACCCGCTTGAAGCCCATGGCGACTTTGTTGAGGTGACCATCGAAGGGAACTTCCCTCCAAAATATTTCGAGTCGGGCGCTGCCATGTTCGTAACACCTGTGCTCAGATATGAAGGTGGTGCCGTTGCCTATGAACCATTTACCGTAAAAGGCGAAGATGTTGCCGGCGATGGTATGATGGTCAATTACAAGAATGGAGGCACGGTGACCTATACGGGCAAGATCCCCTATTCACCCGAGCTGAATGCTTCCGAGCTCTTCCTCGTACCCATCATCTATGCGGCCAAGGAAGGTACGCTGGCCACCGAGGAAGAAGTGCTCAATAGCGGCAAATACTACATCGTTCCCGACGTGAAAGTCAACGATGGTGTGATCCACACTTCAAAGTATATCCTCAACGACCAGCTTCCCATTATTGCCTATCACGGCTATCAGAAGGAAACCATCGTTTCGGAATCGGCAAAGATATTCTTCCTGATCAACAGGTATAACCTTAACTGGATGGTGCCGCTGAACAAACTCGATGCCAACAAGGAAAAACTTGCGGACATGAATGCTTTCATTGCCC
>CAZHYA010000216.1:0-2995 GCA_964536525.1 uncultured Bacteroidales bacterium
CACAGCCTGCGATGAGTTCTTCAATAACAAGGCATCCCATTTTTCGAGCGTCCACGACAACGAACAGCAAAACCTGGAATTGAAAAAGGATCTTATCGAAAAGATCAGGTCTTATGAGTTTACTGAAGATAAAAGCAAAAACCTCGACATCCTGAAAAATTTCCAGCGACAATGGATGGACATCGGGTTTGTGCCCATGAAGGAGAAGGAGAAGTTGCAGAAGGAATTCAGGGAGGCCATCGACGCCAGGCTCGATGCCCTTAAGATCAGCTCCTCCGAGCTCAGCAACGCCAGCTATACCACAAGGATGGAAGCTGTAAAGGATTCGCCGGATGCCGACAGGGTTTACCGTAAGGAGATCAACTTCCTCAGCAACAAAATCAGCAAGATGAGAGACGATATCATCCTTTGGGAAAACAACCTGGGCTTTTTCGCCAATTCCAAAAAGGCTGATATCCTCAAGAAAGAGTTCGAGCAGAAGCTGGATAAGGCCAAACAGGAGGTTGCAGCCATGGAGGCCAAGATGAAATACCTTCGGAAGATGATCAAGGATTGAGGAAGCAGGCAAGGGGGAAAAGGCCGATGGCATCGGGAGTGTCGACACAGGCCCGGCACCACTATCGTCAATCTTTCTTAATGCAAGGGAACCCGTAACTTTCCATTCAATTTATTCTTATTTTTGAGCTATGGCTGGCAATACTTTCGGTGTGCTGTTCAGGTTCACCTCTTTCGGCGAGTCGCATGGCCCCGTGGTCGGCGGTGTGATCGACGGCTGCCCGGCCGGAATGGCCATCGACGTGGAGGCCCTTCTTCGCGAACTCCGGCGCCGCAGGCCCGGAACAAAGGCTTCTTCCGCCAGGAGCGAAACCGATGTTCCCCGGTTCCTTTCAGGATTGATCGACGGGACCACCACCGGTGCGCCGATCGCCTTTGTTATTCCCAACGAAGACGATCGCGAAGGCGATTACGAATATCTCAGTGACCTGTACAGGCCATCCCATGCCGATTTTACCTATCACAAGAAATACGGCCTCGACGATCACAGGCTTGTGCACCGGGCATCGGCAAGGGAAACCGCATCACGGGTCGTGGCCGGTAGCATTGCCAGGCAAATACTTGCCCGATCCGGTATCTTCATTGCCGCCATCACCAGCCGCATTGGCCCTCATTCCATCGACCGCGATTTTAGCTTTGAAGAGATGGAGCTTGCTGCCGGCACTGCCATGGAATGTCCCGACAGGACCCTTTCGCGGAAGATGCGGAACCACCTGAACAATATCAGGAAAGATGGCGACAGTTCAGGCTGTGAGGTCCAGGCTGTTGTAGCCGGTGTGCCTGCGGGCCTCGGCGATCCCGTATTCAACAAGCTCCAGGCAAACCTGGCCTCTGCCATGCTCAGCATCAATGCTGCCGTTGCATTCGATTATGGCAGCGGCCGCTATGCCGCCACGATGAAAGGCTCGGAATACAACGACCTGTTTACGATGCATAATGGCCATATACGTACGGCTACCAATAATTCCGGAGGCATACAGGGAGGCATATCCAACGGGGAGGACATCCTGTTCAGGGTGATCTTCAAACCGATCCCCACAATCGGCAAACAGCAGGAAACCGTCAGTCGCAGCCGCCATAGTGCCACCATCAGTGGAAAGGGCAGGCATGATGTGTGCGCCGCACCAAGGGTGGTGCCCGTTGTGGAAGCCATGACGGCCTTGGTTATGGTGGATCAGTTGTTGCTCTGCAGGGCGATTCAACAATAGCGTTAGCGGCCAATCGTGCGCTTTTTGAGGGGCCTGTATCTTTGCATTTCTTTTTTTAAGGCTTCAACATCCCTTCAACACGCTCAAATTTCCCGTCTGCCGGGGCGGGGGCAAGCCCGAGGATATGGGCAAACAGGGGGTAGAGGTCAACATTGTCGAAAGTCGGGTGCAGGTGTCCTTTCCTGAATGCCGGGCCGGTAGCGTAAAAGATGGCGTGCATATCGCTGTTGCGGTTGTCGTAACCGTGATCGCCAAGGCTGCCGCGGCGGTTATCCCGCCCGGGCTTGATCCGCCAGGCGCTGTCGGCACAAACGATGATGTCGGTGCATCGCGGGTGGGTCCCGTAATGAAGCCTTTCGGGCACCTCGCCGGCTTTCCAGACCGAGAAATGTTCAGCCCTGAGCAGGGCAGTGTAGATTGAGTCGATACACCCTTCTGCAGCCAGGATGTTAAAGTTGGGGTTGTATCCCTGCAGATCGGCGATCCAGCTTTCTTTCAGGTAATCCTCGAGATATTCGGTTCGCTCCGGATCGGAGGCCTGCATGCCGTGGTCGGAAGTGATGATGAGGTTGATATCACCGGCATTTGGAAGTTCGGAGATCTTCTTCAGGTAGATGCCCAGCAGGCTGTCCTGGTACATGATCATCTTATTGGTTTCGTCAGAGAAAGGACCGTAAGCATGTCCTGAATGGTCGGGTTCATCCATATACCACATGATGAGGCGCGGGCGGCGGTCATCAGGGAGCTGTAACCAGGCGAGCACGGAATCGATGCGCTGTTCGTAGGGGAAATCATTGTCATATGTTTTCCATATCGATGGCCGCATGCCTTGTATGTCAGCCTCGGTTCCAACCCAGAAATAGGAAGCACTTCTCACTCCCTGCTTTTCGGCCGTCACCCAGATGGGCTCTCCGCCATAGAAGTATCCGTCGCCGACGGCTTCACGGTCGCGGATGGCGTAGTGCCTGCCTGTGGCAGGGTCGAGGAAAGAGTTCAGCACGATGCCGTGATGGTCGGGGTAGAGCCCCGTAGCCATGGTATAATGGTTCGGAAAGGTCTTGCTCGGAAAGGCCGGCCTCAGGGCAACTGCCTTCACACCATCCCTTGCAATGGCATCCAGGTTGGGCGTTGGCACACTGTCGGGGTAATCCCAGCGAAAGCCGTCCATCGACAAAACGACGAGATAAGGTTTGCCCTCCTTTTCCTTGTTGATGAGATAAAAAGCCAGGGCT
>CAZHYA010000216.1:3005-4679 GCA_964536525.1 uncultured Bacteroidales bacterium
ACTATAATCCCGATCACTAACACTCTTTTAATAGAATATACATTTTGGGGATATGAAAAACCCCGGCACACCGGTGCCGGGGTTTGTATACTGGCATAATAATTTAGCGTACCGAGATCTTAACGCCTAAATTAAAGCTGAAAGGCAGACCCATATATACTTCCGCACGGGGAGCAGTATGTGTGTCGGCACCGCTGTAGCCATTATAGGCGCTGTTGTCGACGGCATCCGAAATATATACCTGATCGAATAAGTTGAAGATGTGTCCGAATATTTCAACACCGGTCTTGGATTTCAACGGAAGCTGATATCCGGCGTGCAGATCCCAGATAGAGTATGCGGGGATCTTCCAGCTCTGGGCAACATCGTCAGGATCTGTCCTGTTAATGACATTCCAGTCCGACCAGTAATTAGCGTAATGCCTGTAGGTGATGGTTATATACATCCCTTTGCAGGGGAAAACCGTACCGCCGAGGGCAAATTGCGTTTGCGGGGCGTCGCCTGTCCTGAGGTCCTTGGCATAGATGTTAATGGTGGTGTCAGCATTCGGGTTGCCATATTCCTTGTAAAGGGCGCTTGGATTGTTGGTGTTCATCCATTTGCCAATGGAAGCAGCACCGTCTAACCTGAAATAGTCGGAGGGCTGAACGGCAAAATCAACTTCGATGCCCTGGTGGACTGCATTCAGTCCAAGGATGGTGAAGATCCCTTCAGAACCGGTGATGTTATCATAATCCGTAACGTTTACCGTACGGTCGTTCCAGGTGGTATGATACAGGTTGGCATTGGCATTCAGCAAACCATCGGCCGAGCGGTAGTTCACGCCGATTTCGCCTGAGATGAAGGTTTCATTTTCGGGGTCTTCGATCAGGTCGCCCGTGTAGTCATTGATGGTAGCATCGAGGATGGGCACCTTTGAAACATATCCGACATTTCCGTAAAGTGACCATCTTTCGTTGACATTATAGCTGAGACCACCCTTGACCTGGTAGCCCATGAAAGGATCGGTTTCGCGGACGAGGTTCACGCTCGGGTCGTCGGGATCCTTCAGGAAACGGTTGTCGGTCTTGTATTTGATGTTGGAAAGACCGAGGGTGATGTAAGCAGTGATGTTCTCATCATGGTATTCACTCTGCAGGAACCCGCCGATCCAGTTGATGTCGTTGGTGAAGTCGTAAGCGATCTTGTCGCCCAGTACTACTTTTTTTCCGGGATTGAATTCGTCTGCATTATCGATGTAGAACTTGCCACCCAGCAGGTCGCGCACTTCGCGGAAGTGATCAACACTGGCTGTCCTCCAGTCGACACCCACCACTGATTTGAATTTTTCACTCCATTCAACCTTGACCTTTGAAATGGCACCTACGGTCCACTGGTTGTTCACTGAGTTCCTCAGGATACCGCGGGCAGTATCGGATGTCATGTTCCTTGCGATCGTGGCATTCCAGTCGGGAGTCCTCGGCTGGCCCGAGTAATCCCACCTGATGGATCCGTAAGTCCCGGAACCGCCGCCTTTACCACCTGAATAATACACGGTGGTGAACATGGAAACCTTTTCGCTCCATTGGGCATACCAGTTGATGTTGGCCAGGGGCTTGTGGAAATAGTTTTCCCTTTCCATGATGAAGTCCTGTGCGTAACGGCTATGGTTTTTGCCGTTGAAATACTGTTCAC
>CAZHYA010000217.1:0-4660 GCA_964536525.1 uncultured Bacteroidales bacterium
ATGTCGGCGGTTTCTGGATGGTTCTGGTGGGAGGCATCCTCATCTGGATAGCGCTCGGCATGCTGGGTGTGGAAAAATGCTCCATGTCGGGCGGACTGCTTCACCGGCTCAATTTCAGAGGCATTCTCGGGGCCTTCGGGCTCGGGCTTGCCTACGGGGTGCTGTCCGGGACCTGCACCTTCGGGTTCATCGCGCCCATTCTGGCCATCATCACCATACAGGAGAAGATCATGACCGGGGTTGTGATGATCCTGCTCTTTGCCGTGGGTCACTGCCTGCCGATCATGGTTGCGGGGAGTTCCACCGCCATGGTCAAACGCCTGCTGGAAAACAGTGCCTGGAGCAGTTCGGCCATGGTCTTCAAAAAAGGGGCCGGGGTGATTATCCTTTTGCTGGGGCTGTATTTTGTCTCGATGCCGTTTATCGGTGTGTAATAGAAACAACTCTCTCTTGAAAGGAAACGACTATGGGCGATGATCACGCAGATGAACAAAATGAATCAAAGGGCCTGGGATTTTTCGAACGCTACCTGAGCATCTGGGTTATCCTCTGCATAGCAGGAGGGATCGTCCTGGGAAAGGTTGCACCGGGAGTCGCGAGATACCTCGACGGGCTGGCCGTCACCGTGAACAATGCCCCGGTGGTCTCGATCCCCATCGCAGTGTGCCTGTTCTTCATGATGTATCCCATCATGGTAAAAATCGACTTCGCCGAGGTTGTGGGGGCGGGCAAGAGCCTCAAACCCGTGGGGCTGACATTGTTCATCAACTGGGCCGTCAAGCCGTTCACCATGTATGCAATCTCCCTGTTCTTTCTCGGAACGGCATTCTATACCCTGATCGGGCCCGAGGCCGTCGACTATGTGAAGATGCCCCTTGGTCTCGATCTGCCGGCAGGTTCTGCTCACGGTGTCGGTACGGTCGTGATGCACGAGGGGGTAAAGATGCTCCAGGTGCCGCTGTGGAGAAGCTACCTTGCCGGCTGCATCCTCCTGGGGATCGCGCCCTGTACGGCCATGGTGCTGGTGTGGGGCTTTCTCGCAAAAGGCAACGACGGGCTGACCCTGGTCATGGTTGCCATCAATTCACTGACCATGCTCGTGCTCTACGGCCCATTGGGAGGCTTTCTGCTCGGGGTCGGAAGGTTGCCGGTGCCCTGGCAGGCACTGCTGCTCTCTATCGGCATTTACGTGGCCCTGCCCCTGGTGGCCGGGTACGCATCCCGCAGGGGGATCATCCGGGCTAAGGGCGAGCAGTGGTTCAAGGAAAAGTTTCTCCACATCCTCACCCCCATCACGATTATCGCCCTGCTCATTACCCTGGTACTGCTCTTCTCCTTCAAGGGTGACGTGATTGTGGCCAATCCGCTCACCATTCTGTGGATCGCGATCCCGCTGTTCATCCAGACCAACCTGATCTTCTGGCTCGGCTACGGCCTTGCAAGACTGCTGAAGCTGCGCTACGTGGATGCAGCGCCTGCTGCCATGATCGGCGCATCCAATCATTTCGAGGTTGCCATCGCCACGGCAACCATGCTCTTCGGCCTGTCTTCCGGTGCGGCCCTGGCCACGGTCGTGGGCGTGCTCATCGAGGTTCCGGTCATGCTCATGCTCGTGAAGATCTGTTTGAAGACCACACACTGGTTCGACTACGGTAACGACATGATCGAAGGAGAATCTCATTGATCAGCAGAACAGTATGTAACCGGTCTGCACTTCAGGTATCTGCGATCGTTGTCATGTCGATAGTGCTTGCGCTGTTGGTAAACGCACTTCGCCCGGGGGGTATCCCTCTGGTCAAGGACTGGTCAGTCAAAACGAGGATCGTTGACGAAAGTGGTTTGGATATAGGCATTTCTCTCGATGACTCTGTCAGGGCCTTTGAAGACGGTCACGCTGTTTTCCTCGATGCCCGGTCCCTTTCAGAGTATGCGCAGGGTCACATCAAAGGTGCCCGTCTGTTGCCGTATGAAAAGCTTGATGAATATGTCATCGATGCAACTGCCGATATATCAACCGATTCGCTCATCATCACCTACTGTGACGGCGAGGCGTGTATGCTGAGCCATGACCTTGCCCTGTACCTCAAGGATTTCGGTTTCGAGCGGGTCTATGTGCTCACAAATGGATGGAGCCTCTGGCTGGACAACGGCCTGCCAATCGAGCAGGGCCGGGCGCTAACCCAAGAGGGGGGTCGGGGATGAACATGAAGATCCTTTATCACGCTGCCCGCTTGATGCTCGGTGCAATCTTCATCTACGCCAGCATCCACAAGATCGTCTACCCGGCATCGTTCGCCGATGCGGTCTTCAACTACCAGATCCTGCCGGATGCACTGATCAACCTCACCGCCCTGATCCTGCCGTGGCTGGAACTCATTATCGGCATCCTGCTGGTACTCAACGTCTGGATGCCCGGGGCTTCGGTTATAGTAGCCGGCTTGTTGTTCAGCTTTGCCTGCGCCCTGGCCTTTAACATGGCCCGCGGCCTCGACATCGCCTGCGGCTGTTTCACCACCAGCTCGACAGGGAACGAAATGACTTTCCTGACGGTCATGCGAGACAGCTCGCTGCTGGTAGTTTCCCTGTTTCTCATGTACTGGATCTTCATCAGGGCGCCGCAGCAGGTCCTTGCCGGAGATATCACAACAGACAGGAACCCTGTCGTCTCGGATAAGGAGGATCCATGAAAGAGATTATCATTTTATTTGTTGCGGACGTTTGCGCATCTCTTGCGCTTGCAGCCCCGTCAAGCTCAGGATCAACATCAATATGATGGGCAGAATCGATCGATGAACACTAACCAGGATGTACGGCGTTATTGGATGAAAGGAGAAGGTGCATGGATGAATTTCTGAAGGTAATGAAGGCCCTGTCCGCGCCCAACCGGGTCAAGATCGTCAAGATCCTGCAGCACGCGCAATCTCTGTGTGTGTGCGAGATCCAGGCCCTGCTGGGGATGTCGGGGTCGAGCGTGTCCACCCACCTCAAGATCCTGCACGAGGCCGGTTTCATCGATCGCTACAAAAAGGACCTCTGGGTCCACTACCGCCTCAGTGAAGACTCCGGATCACCATACGCGGCGGCCGGCCATGCTCATGAACATGAGACAATGGTTGGACACCAACGCCGAGGTGATGGACCTGGTCGAGAAGATCCCGGAGATACTCGCGCAAGACCTTTGTAGAAATCCGCCCTGGGCAAGGCCCGGTTCTTGCAGAACGGGCCGAAACTGAAATGGAAGAATAAGATAGAAAAGGGAGGAATGATTTAATGGAAATGCTCTCTGCACAGATTATCGCATTGCTGATCACCGGTGTCGGGGTGGGTTTCGCCTCCGGCCTGCTCGGCATAGGCGGGTGTTTCATCATGGTGCCGGTCCAGTTCTGGGTGCTCAAGACCATCGGCGTCGACCCGACCATCGCCATCCGCATCGCCTTCGGGACCAACCTGCTGGTGGTGCTCCCCACTGCCATAAGCGGGGCGCTGACCCACAACAGAAAGGGCGCGGTGCTCTGGAAGGCGGCCATTGCCTTTGGTATCGCAGGGGCTATAGGGGCCTTTTTCGGGGCCTTTATCACCGCCCACCTGCCCGGGAAGGTCCTTACCACTGCATTTGGAACGGTCATAATACTTGGCGGCATCCGCATGCTTACCGCCAAGCCGCCCAAGATCACGGACGAGCCGTCCGACAGCCTGGCCGCCTTCGTCCTGTGGGGTATCCCCCTGGGGATCGCCTCGGGCATCATCGGGATCGGCGGGGGCGTGATCATGATCCCCATCATGGTCTATGTCCTGAAATTCAGGATGCACCAGGCCGTGGGCACCTCGACAGCGCTCATGATCTTCACCGCCATCGGCGGAGCACTCTCCTACATGATCAACGGCCTCGGGGTTGAGGGCTTGCCGCCGTATTCCACCGGCTACGTGAACTGGCTCCAGTGGATTCTGCTGGCTGGGTGCAGCGTACCCATGGCCGTTGTCGGGGCAAGGACAGCCCACCTCCTGCCGGCCAGGCAGCTCAAGTACCTGTTCATCGCCGTGATGTTCTACATGGGCATCAAGATGATCGGGGTGTTTTCATGGCTGAATCTGCCGCTGTGACCAGCAACATATGCTAAAGAAAGGAGAACTCGATGTTTAAAACACTTTTATACCCTACGGATTTTTCGGATATCTCGGTCAAAGAAGGAATAGCGGTCCATCCATGGTAATAACCTGAATGCCTGTTTTAATGAAGAAGGGAATTATCCGTTTTATCTGGAGAGTTCGGAGGAATATGCGAAGGGCACGGGCTCGGGCTGTATCATAAACGTGGTCTGACCCTGATTACCCAATTACCTTCCGATTACCTGACCCCGATTACCCTCTGCCGAAGGCATAGGACGGATGACGTTGTTGACAATAATAATTGACAATAATAATTATTAATAGTTGACAATAAGTTGACGATAATTATCATACTGCTATGAACAATAAAGAGAAAATACTCCTATTAATAATGGAGAGAAAATCGGTTTCCGGCTCTGAAATAGCCAGGCATCTAGATATATCGAAACAGGCGGTAAACAAACAATGCAAGACCCTGGTCCGGGAAGACAAAATCCTCAAAAAAGGTTATACCAAGGGGGCAACATACATGCTTGTAGATGAAACAGCGACT
>CAZHYA010000218.1:0-4605 GCA_964536525.1 uncultured Bacteroidales bacterium
CAGGAGCTTAATATAGGCTTCGATCAGGTGTTTCCCTTTTTCTGTGGCGATACCCCATTAGTGTCTACTAAAAGTTGATTAACGTTCTTTGAAATCCTTGATAATACAAGTTTGTAGAGCATAATTCAACGGTGACGATTTGAATTGATTATGTTAGCCAATCAATTAGCTAACAATGAATCAAGGAAAGTATGTTTACGCTCAGATCGTCGAGTTTCTGCCTCAACGTGTGTTTGACAAATTCGTCAACAAATATGATGGTAATAAATACGTTAGGCACTTTACCTGCTGGAACCAACTGCTTTGTATGGTATTTGGCCAATTAACCAACAGAGACAGTTTACGTGACCTGATCGTCACAATCAATGCCCATAGTAGCAAATCGTATCATCTTGGTTTTGGTAAAAGAGTCACCTTAAGCAACCTTGCCAAAGCAAACCTAAGAAGAAACTGTAAGATATTCGAAGAGTTTGCATATCACTTGATTACCATTGCAAGAAGCGCCAGGGCAAATGAAGTGTTCCAAGTCAAAGGACAGGTCTATGCATTTGACTCTACCACTATTGATCTATGCCTTAGTATATTCTGGTGGGCCAGGTTCGTGAAGACCAAAAGTGGAATAAAGCTCCATACATTGTTTGATATTAATACCCAAATACCAGCTTTTATACATATTACTGCTGCTCATGTCCATGATGTGAATGCAATGGATCTTCTTTTTTATGAGTCCGGTGCTTACTACATCTTCGATCGGGGTTATATTGACTATACAAGGCTCTTCAAGATTACACAGCATTCCGCGTTTTTTGTGATCCGGGCGAAGAAAAACCTTAGATTCATTCGAATGTACTCCAGGAAATGTGATAAATCTATCGGGATCAAATCCGATCAAATTGGTAAATTATCTGGGTCACTCGTATCGAAAGAATATCCTGTAAAGCTACGTAGGATCAGGTTTTATGATCAGGAGTCAGACCGGAATCTGGTATTCCTGACCAATAATTTTGAACTCTCTGCACAACAGATCGCTTACTTGTATAAAAAGCGCTGGCAAATTGAAGTGTTTTTCAAATGGATAAAGCAACATCTTAAAGTAAAATCCTTTTGGGGTACCACTGAAAATGCCGTCCGCATACAAATTTACTCGGCCATCATTACTTATTGCATGGTGTCTATCATTGCAGAAAAACTGAAAATCGATCGACCAATCTACGAAATCCTACAGGTTTTAGGAATATCACTACTGGATAAAACCCCTGTAAAAGAGCTCTTTACAAACATGAATTACAAAGATGTCAAAGAACTTTCTGATAACCAGCTGTCACTCAGCTTATTTTAAGTGGACACTAATGTAATAATAATAATAAGAAACATAATAATATGAGTTTTGCCGGACATGTGCTGGATATGATCTCCCGCGACCGCTATAACCGCGCCCTGAGGCAATCCTACCGCAATCGGCACAGCAGAATGAAAGAAGCTTTGGCGACAGAGGCTTCCAACCACCGCTTGCATGATAAAAAGATATCCAAAGAGGAAATGCAAAAGATCAAACAGAGCATCAGGATGAGTATTCGAAGGGAAAGAAGGGCAGCCATGGTCAAAACCATCCTACCTACGCTGCTGGTGGCAGTGATCCTGGTGTTTCTTTTTATAAGGTTCGCCTTCGGACAGGTTATCGTAAGTGAAGCAAACAGGTGGAATGTGCTTAATGCAGGTTATCCCGGTTACCTTGGAACTGAAACATACAAGATCGAAGGTGATTCTTCCTGTAACGGACATATTTACAAGATCATATGGCTTACCTACGATTCGGTGGATGCCGGCTGGATATACCAGGGCCTGCTCAGGGAAGAGGGGAACAAGGTCTACTATGTGCCACTTTACACCTCAACGGGAGAGGAAGGCCTGTTATATGATTTCGGCCTTACAACCGGAGATACCTGTGAGGTCGTGAACATGTTCTGTGGCGACGAAACCGTTGAGATCATCATAACAAATATCGATACCGTGGAATATTTCGGCGTTGAAAGAAAAAGATGGCACCTTAAGGAGGATTTCAGCATGCAGGAATACTGGATCGAGGGCATCGGGAGCATCCTGGGACCGCTGCATACCAAGTATTATATGTGCATCGTCTGCCCTTCCTGGGACCTGCTCTGTTTCCACCACAACGACACCCTGTTTTTCAGGATGCCCGGCGCCGACCATTGCTTTATGACCAACGTGGGCATCCGCGAAAAAAATACCGTTGACCATATCAGGATCTTCCCGAATCCGGCCCATGACCGGGTAATAATCGAAAGTACCCTTGGGGATATCGGAAAAATTGAGGTTTTTGACATGCTGGGGCGTATAGTCATTGAAAAGCATCCCGGAACAAATAGCAAACATACGGCACTGGAACTTGACAGGGTGGCACGGGGAATTTATAGATGTCAAGTTATAACAGGCAACCGGATGATCACCCGGGCGATCATTAAGCGATAAAACATCCTTCCATTTAAGGCTTTCCAGGCTGAAACCAGGTCCGGAACCTATGACCCCTGTAGCTGAAATAGTCTGGTTCGGTTCTTATTAATGGCCCTTATTGTGAATTCGAAAAATATATTTTGATATTAAATAAAAGACTTGTATTTTTGCAGCCGTTTTTCACGAACCTTTATAAATCACGCGCGATGAGCAAGAATGAATTACTTAAATATGTTGAGGACCAGGTGAAGGTTGGAAATTTCCCGGATTTCAAGGCAGGTGATACCATCACGGTTACCTATAAGATCATCGAAGGAAGCAAGGAACGTTTGCAGAACTTCCAGGGGGTTGTGCTGCAGCGTGTTGGCAGTGGCCCCACCGAAACATTTACGGTCAGGAAAATATCGAGCGGCATCGGCGTGGAAAGGATATTCCCCGTTGCATCCCCCTTCATCGACGCCATCAAGGTTAACAAACGTGGCGTTGTAAGAAGGGCAAGGATATTCTACCTGCGTGGGCTTACCGGAAAGAAAGCCAGGATCAGGGAAAAAAGAGTTTAAGTTTAAGTGGAATATATGTATTGATCCCTCCGGACAACCGGGGGGATTTTTTTATGCCTTGCGCTGGCGGAGTGCCTCAAAGAGGATGATGCCTGTCGCAACGGAAACATTGAGCGAAGCGATCCTGCCTGCCTGTGGTATCGTTACAAGGCTGTCGCTCAGTTTCAGCAAAGCCGCAGATACTCCGGTATCTTCAGCCCCCATGATCACTGCGAGTGGTACATTCATGTCTTCCGCATCATAATCGTGGCTGCCCTTTTCGCTGGCCGCAACGACTTTCAGCCCGCTGTCCTTCAAAAACCTGACAGCCTCCTCAAGCCTGTCGGCCCTGCACACCGGGATTACGTTAAGTGCACCTGCCGAGGTTTTCATGGCATCTTCATTGATGGCGGCAGCACCTTTCGAAGGGATGATCACCGCATCCACCCCCGAACATTCGGCCGTACGGGCAATGGCACCAAAATTCCTCACATCGGTAACATGATCGAGCACAAGGATCAACGGCATCCTTCCACTTTCATAGATTCCCGGCAACAGGGTTTCTATCCGGTGATAGCTTATCCTCGACATATAGGCCACCACTCCCTGGTGGTTTTTTCGCGTGATCCTGTTGAGCCTGTCGATAGGGACTATCTGCACAGGAATATTCATCTGTCGAGTCGTTTGCATCAACTCGCGGAATAGATCTCCGCGCAGTCCCTTCTGCAATAAGATCCGGTCGATCTCCTTGCCCGCTTCAATAGCCTCCAGTACGGGCCTTATTCCAAATACCAGGGAATCGTTCTTCATGATGTCATTTTGTGTGAGCCAAAGATAAAAAATACCATGGTCCGTGCAACCTTTCATACCGATCCTGTGTCTTATGTCAGAGCAATCATTACAAAAGCTTTGGAAAACACCCCGGTTCGAACATCTTGATAAGTCCTGTAATTCATTCCAGCCTTTTCAAACCGTTTTTCAAAGCTTTTTTTATTTAAAAGCATACCTTTACCAAAAAAAATCATGAAAAAGTTCCTGCACCTTTTATTCCTTGTTTTTATGCCGGCCATGATCCTGGCCCAGATCCCCGAAACCTTCGACCTGCGCGATTATGACGGTGAAAATTATGTTACCAGTATCAAATCACAGCAGGGCGGCACCTGCTGGACCCACGGTGCGATGGCATCCATGGAAGGAAACCTTCTGATGACGGGTGCCTGGGCCGCTGCCGGCGAGACCGGCGAACCGAACCTTGCCGAATACCACCTCGACTGGTGGAATGGATTTAACCAGCACAATAATGATGATCTCAACCCTCCTACCGGCTCCGGCCTTGAAGTGCACTACGGAGGCGACTACCGGGTTACTTCGGCATACCTTTCGAGGCTCGAAGGCGCTGTAAGGGATATCGACGGACAATCATATTCTACCCCTCCCGACAGGTGGAATGAATCATACCATTATTATTATCCCAACCACATCGTTTGGCTTGTGGCAGGCGAAAACCTGGAGAACATCGACCTGATCAAAGAATTCATCATGGACTACGGTGTGCTGGGAACCTGCATGTGCTATAGCGGAAGCTTCATCAATG
>CAZHYA010000219.1:0-3701 GCA_964536525.1 uncultured Bacteroidales bacterium
GGGCGCTGGAGACAGCCATGAAGACCGGCAAGGGTTCGCTGATGGTGATGCGTCCCGGAGAGCAGGAGGCGCATCATTACAGCAAGCTGCTGATGTGCCCGGTCTCCGGCATCTCCTACGATGAGCCGGAGCCCAACACTTTTTCATTCAATTCGCCTTACGGCGCCTGTCCGAGATGCAGCGGCCTGGGAACCGTCACGGAGGTCAACCTTAAAAAGATCATCCCCGACAGGTCGAAGAGCATCAGGAAGGGAGGCATCGCCCCCATAGGCGAATACCGTTCCAGCTGGATCTTCAACCAGCTGGAGATGATCGGGCAGCGCTTTGGCTTCGACCTGAACACCCCCATTCGCGACATCCCTGAAGAGGCCATCACCACCATCCTTTACGGCAGTAACGAGACCTTCATCGTCAAAAAGGAATATGCCGGGGTCACCTCGTCGTATACGCTCAACTTCGAAGGCATCATTAACTTCATCACCAACCAGTATGCCGAATCCAGTTCGCGCAGCATACAGAAATGGGCGGGAAGTTTCATGAACCGCATCCCGTGCCCCGAATGCCATGGCGACAGGCTGAAGAAGGAGTCGTTGCACTTCAGGATAGGCGATCACAACATCTCCGGCCTTGCGCGCATGGACCTCTCCATGTTCAACGATTGGCTCGACCATGCCGAAGAGCTGCTCGACGAGAAGAATAAGATCATTGCCAGGGAGATACTGAGGGAGATCAAGACCAGGACTGGCTTCCTTCTGGAGGTCGGGCTCGAGTACCTTGCGCTCAACAGGCCTGCCAGGAGCCTGTCGGGGGGCGAGTCGCAACGCATCAGGCTGGCCACACAGATCGGGTCGAGGCTGGTGGATGTGCTGTACATCCTCGATGAGCCCAGCATAGGCCTGCACCACCGCGACAACCTCAGGCTCATCGCCGCCCTCAAGGAGCTGCGCGATCTGGGCAATTCGGTGATCGTGGTGGAACACGACAAGGAGATGATCCTCTCGGCCGACCAGGTGGTCGACATCGGCCCCGGCGCAGGACGCCATGGCGGCCATATCGTTGGCCAGGGGTCGCCGGCGGAATTAATGGACTGCCACACCATCACCTGCGAGTACCTTTCTGGGAGGAAGGAGATCCCCGTGCCGGCCAGCCGGCGGAGCAGCAATGGCCACTGGATCATGCTCAGGGGAGCCAGCGGTAATAACCTGAAAAATGTCGACCTCCAGCTGCCGCTTGGCACCTTTACCTGCGTCACCGGCGTGTCGGGAAGCGGCAAGTCATCGCTCATCAACGAGACCCTGTATCCCATCCTCAGCAACCGCTTTTACCGTTCCGACAAGAAGCCACTGGCTTACAGGGAGATAGAGGGGCTGCAGCATGTCGACAAGGTGATCGAGATCGACCAGTCGCCGATAGGGCGTACGCCACGATCGAACCCGGTTACCTATACCAAGGCTTTCGACGAGATCAGGAAACTGTTCGTGCAACTGCCCGAGTCGAAGATCCGCGGATACAAGCCAGGACGTTTCTCTTTCAACGTGAAGGGGGGCCGCTGCGAGACCTCCAAGGGCGCAGGCCTGAAGCCCAGAGAGATGAATGTCCTGCCAGACGTGTACGTGCAGTGCGAACCCTGCTATGGCAAGCGATACAACAGGGAGACGCTGGAGATCAGGTATAAAGGGAAGTCGATCAACGACGTGCTCGACATGACCATCAACCAGGCCGTGGAGTTTTTCGAAAACGTACCGACCATACTGCAAAAGATAAAAACACTGAAGGAGGTGGGACTGGGATATATCACCCTCGGGCAGCAGTCCACCACGCTTTCAGGAGGGGAAGCCCAAAGGGTGAAGCTGGCTGCTGAGCTGTCGAAGAAAGATACGGGCAAAACGCTGTATATCCTCGACGAGCCTACCACGGGACTGCACTTCGAGGATGTGAAGGTGCTGCTTGATGTGCTCAATAAGCTGGTTGACAAAGGCAATACCGTGCTGATCATCGAGCATAACATGGATGTGATCAAATTTGCCGACCACATCATCGACCTGGGCCCCGAAGGGGGCGAGCGCGGCGGCATGATCGTCTGCCAGGGCAACCCCGAAGAAGTGATAAAGGATGAACACAGCTATACGGCAAAATACCTGAGGCAGGAACTGGCGAAGCGTAATGTTTAATTTTGAATGCTTGATTTTTAATTGATAAGCCAGACAGAATCAAGATAACTGTTTTTTTAGTTCAAAGTTCAAGGTTCAGATTTCAGATTTCCCCGCCCTCCCATCTCCCGAATCAATTTTTATATACCTTTGACATGTTTATCACAAATAAACTCCCTTAACATCATCATGAAGCAATCAGAAGAGGAAAAGATCAGAAAGGCCATCAAGGCCAGGAACTGGAACGAGATCAAGACCTACGATTCGTGGCAGATCTTTAAGATCATGGCCGAGTTTGTGCAGGGCTTCGAACGGCTGGCCAGGATAGGGCCCTGCGTTTCAGTGTTTGGTTCGGCCAGGTCGAAACCATCGGAAAAGGACTACAAGCATGCTGAGGAGATCGCCTACCTGCTGACGAAGAAAGGCTTCGGCATCATCACCGGCGGCGGCCCCGGCATCATGGAGGCTGCCAACAAGGGGGCGCACTTTGCCGGTGGCAAGAGCGTGGGGCTGAACATCCTCCTGCCTTTCGAGCAGCAGGCCAACCCTTTTATCGACCCCGAATACCTTATTGAGTTCGACTTCTTCTATGTGCGCAAGGTGATGTTCATGAAATACTCGCAGGGCTACATCGTGCTGCCGGGTGGCTTCGGCACCCTCGACGAGATGTTCGAGGCCATCACCCTTATCCAGACGGCCAAGCTGGTGCATTTTCCCATCATTTTGGTCGACAGTGACTACTGGAAGGGACTCATCGAATGGATAAAGGAAAAGTTGCTGCAGGAAGAGAAGATCAGCCCGGAAGATTTCGAAATCATTCATGTGGTGGATACACCGGAAGAGGCGGCCACCATCGTCGAAGAGTTTTACAAGAAATATTCGCTCAAGCCGAACTTCTAAAATAATTTTGAATTTTGAATTTTTAATGCTTAATTATTTTAGTGTTTGATCCAACCCCATTCATTCAGCATTAAAAATTAAAAACTAATAATTGAACTAATGCCTTCCCATCTGCCCATAGAGGTTACCGCCATCGAGGCCGACGGCTTCCACCTGATGGTGGAGGTGCTGGTGAACGGCATCCCGGCGCGTTTGCTGGTGGATACCGGCGCTTCGCGTTCGGTGTTCGACAGGGATCGGATCCATCGCTTTTTTGATGGCGGCAGTCTGGAACTGCACGAAAATGAGGAGCTCTCGACAGGCTTGGGCACCAACGATATGCAAAGCCATGCACTGTATCTCGATACGCTTGAGATAGGGGATACCCTGGTGAAGAAATATCCTGCCGTGGTGCTCGACATGAGCCATGTGAACCAGTCGTATGAGAAGCTGGGCCTTCCCCCCATCGACGGGGTGCTGGGCAGCGACATCCTCATGAAATACGGGGCGGTGATCGACTACGGCCATCGCCGGATGCGCATCAACAAGCGCAGGAAAAGCCTGAAGGTCAGGAAGCCCTGACAGGTATTACCTGAGGATCACGACCCTGGCGCTGGCCGAAATTCCCGGTCTATCGGTCACCCTGCAAACGTATATCCCCCCCGGGAGAGC
>CAZHYA010000219.1:3714-4601 GCA_964536525.1 uncultured Bacteroidales bacterium
TCTCCGCGAATCTCTTCCAATACAACATTTCCTGTGAGGTCGTAAAGGATGATCCTTAGCGGGCCGGAAAAGGTTTTTACACCGGTTGTGATGGTGAAACTGCTGTTGGCGGGGTTCGGGAATATTTTCAGCGAAATGTTTTCCGTGGCCCGGAGGGAAGGGATGTCCATGCTCACCTGCGGATTGAGCCCGGTACTGTATAGGTTGAGCCCTCCCGAGAAGTTCCCGGTCACCAGGTCGAGGTACCCGTCGTTGTCGAGGTCGGCGATGGCGGCCGAGGTGCGGTACCCTCCTGCAATGTCGAATTCAAGGCTGTCGACCTCCTTCCAGAGTTCGTCGGACGGGGTGAAGCTGCCGGTCAGGTTTTCTTCGATATCAGTGAAGAAATAGATGACACCCTGCTCCGAGCCGCTGATGAGGCGCATCAGGCCATCCGCCCCGCGAAAGACATATGGCGTGCTGAAGCCGTCGTAAGAGAGGTTGAAGTCGGTCACCATCACCTTGCCCAGGCTGTCGGTGACGAAGGTGAACTCGGGTTCATAAGGGCTCCCGGTATTCCGGTAGTAGTTGATGTTGCCGGCACGTTCGCCGATGATAAGGTCGGGGAGGCCGTCCTCGTCGAGGTCGTAAATGAAAGGCGTACTGTATTCGCCTACGTCGATGCCCTGGTAGTTGGTCTCCTCGAGCTGGAAATCTTCGGGGTTGCCCAGGCAGGAGCAGTTGCGGTAAAACATCAGGGTGCCGTCGTCGCGGCCCACCAGCATGTCGGCATCATCGTCGGAATCGATATCGCCGAAGGCAGGGTAGGGCCCCAGGATGTCCATCTCGTGGATGCTTCCCAGCCCTCTTAGATCAAGATAAACACTCTTTGCGTCAACACCTCTACC
>CAZHYA010000220.1:0-4587 GCA_964536525.1 uncultured Bacteroidales bacterium
GGATATCCAAAGAGACCATGTGCGTCCAGGTTCAACAGAAGAATGAGTCCGACGGAATAAAAAACTGCCATGGCCTGCAGGCCATGGCAGCATAAGTTTTGTTCGAAAGACCAGGATTACCTGGACAGGGTGATCTTTTTCACGATAGTGGCTTCAGCAGAGGTCACCGTGAGCATGTAGATACCCGCAGGCTGCTCACCGATCTGCAGGGTAACCTTCTCCGTGGGGCCGTCGAGGATCATGGATGATATCATCTCACCCCTTACATTGGCGATGCTGATCCTGGTCCCTTCCTTCCCGAGCTGCCCGGGTTCGATCACCAGCTGTCCCTGCGTGGGGTTGGGATAAGCCCTTACGATCTCCTCCGCACCGCGTTCATCGATGCCTACACCGCCAACCTGTATATAGTCCTCCCTGGTGAAAAAGTGGCTTCCGAGTTCATTCGTCACGGTAAGTTTTACGTCGTCGCTGCCTGGTGATCCGTATTCGACGGGTGGAGGCACCTGGCCGTTATGGCTTCCGGGGTTACCCCCGAAGAATTTCCACGACCATGAGGTCGGGTTGTTGATCGAAAGGTCGGTGAAGGTCACACTTTCGCCTTCAAGGATGTTGGTTACATCAGCCTCAAAGTCGGCAAAGGGCCCGTCGACAACCACATAACCCTCTTTGGTGATCGAATCCGAACCGTACTGGTTCACGGCCACCAGCTTCACGTCGTAGCTGCCCTGGGCATCATACAGTATGCCGGCAGGGTTCTGCTCACTTGAGGTTTCAGGAGTGGCACCATAGAAAGTCCAGCTCCATTCGATGGGATCGCCGTCGGTCTCATCTGTAAAGTCTGCGGTTTCTCCCGAAGCAAGATAGGTGTTGGATGCCGAAAAATCAGCCAAAGGCGCACCGACAACGATCATCTCCAGGCTGTCTTTCGTAACTGTGCCAACGGTATTGGAAGCTTCAAGCGACACATTGTATCTCCCCGGGTTGTTGTAAGTTATGGCAGGAGGCGTTTGCCCGGTAAAGGTTCCTGGCTGCCCCCCTTCAAAGGTCCATTGCCATTCGATGGGGTTCCCTGTGGTAAGGTCGGTGAATGTGACCGTTTCACCCGTCTGAAGGTTGGTCTGGTCGGCAGCAAAGTCGGGGCTTGGTGCCGTGCCGGTGTATGTCCCTTCCCATTTTTCCGGTCCATAGTTGCCCGGGTCAAGCCATGGCTTCAGGCGCTGACTGCTGGCGGTTCCCATCTTGTCCCACGACCAGTATACCTTTCCATACAGGCTGTATGAAGGATTGTCGCAATCATCAGGTGGTCCCCCGGTCAGGTCACCGACCACCAGCCCGTCCTGGCTGAAAATGGGTGAGCCCGAGGAGCCGCCTTCCGTGATGGAAGTCCCGTGAACCGTTTCTGCCCAGTAGGCTTTCCAGTGAGAGAGCACGCCGTTGTTGTTCCAGGGGGAAGACGTAAGCGGGTAATTATAGGTCGAGATCTTCTTGATATCCCCGGCAGGGTGGTGAATATTCACCCCGCTGTCGGCACCGATATTGGTCCTGTCCCAGCCGTTGAAATATGCATTGTAACTGGCAGGAACATCGTATTTCAGCTCTACGAGCAGGAAGTCGGATCCTGTAGTATAGCCCCCCTGCGCCCGCAGGTCGCAACCGGTCATCGACTGGTTGGTAGGGCCCCAGTTACCTGAACAGGTAGCCGATTCGTAATTGAAATAAAAGATCCACTGGTTCTTGTCGGCTGCCGTGGAGCCTTCACCGCAGTGAAAGGCAGTGAGCACGTAGGGTGTAAGGTCCTGTTCTGTATTGTTGATCAGGGTGCCCGAGCATAAATAGTATCCCCAGCCGATCTTCATATACTGCTTCACCACGCCGCGTTTCTCATCCTGCCAATTATCGCCTTCGGGAGAGCAATTCACATTGATCATGCACCAGAGTGAACCTTTCTGATCGGGATTGTCTTGAAGATATACTCCGCGGTAAGTGTAGGCCACTTCCGAAATATTGATGAGGGGCTCGATACTTTGTGAGGCCGGCTGATAGTATTCTATCACCAGTTCATCGCCCTCTACAAGCTGGTTGGCGAACATGCAGTCGGGGTTGTTATTGTCTTCCGTATAGGCACCCAGCACCTGCGTCTTGTCGTCATTGTATACGTAAAGCTCGCCACCGTATGGCAACCAGAAATTGTCGTAATAAACCCCGAGGGCCATTGCGCCCTCTACCTTTATCCCTAAACGCCAGATCTTTCCTCCGTCGGGAAGCCTGGTCCACTCGCCGGCATTGTCGATGCCGAGGTTTACCGGCACTGCAACGCCTGCGCGGAAGGGCAAGGGTTTCGCGATGTCTTCCGCTTCAATAACAGCCATGTCGGGTGCTTCAAACTCCCGGTAATCGACCATTACAGGCAGATCTTGATTTATGGTGCTCGGAGGGATGCCCGGGAAACTGCGCTGAGCCTGCAGATCCGGGGTCGTGGTGAATGAAAATGCCGCGAACAGCATCATCAGGGTGATCAGTTTTTTCATTTGTAGAGTTTTTGCCGTATAAATGTTTATCGTTGGCAAAGATATACATAAAAGTTTTGGATGGCAGCTTTTCTGCCCTGAGTTTTGACAGGAAGGTTTACCGCCCGGTCACATATATTGATCAGCGCCCCGCATGATGCATAACAGGCCTCTGTAAAGGAGCATCAATGTTGATTTTTCTTGCAAAGGAGGGCAGAAGCGACTAAATTTGCAAAAAAACAAGCATGATTATCGTCACTGGCGCAGCAGGATTCATCGGAAGCGTGATGGTGGGAAAGCTCAACAACAAGGGTTTCACTGACATTGTCGCGGTAGATGACTTTTCAAGACCTGAAAAAGCGAACAATCTCAGCAACAAGGCCATACACAGCAAGGTTGAAAGGGATGTTTTTTTCGAATGGCTCAAAACGAATCACAGGGACGTGGATTTTATCTATCACCTCGGTGCACGCACCGACACCACCGAGTTTGATGTTTCCGTGTTCGACAGGCTCAACCTGAATTATTCGAAAAACATGTGGAAGGCATGTGTGGAGTATGGCATACCGCTGGTTTATGCTTCCTCTGCAGCCACCTACGGGATGGGCGAACTGGGATACGACGACCGGCACGACCTCATCCCCGGCCTGAAACCCCTCAATCCCTATGGTGAATCGAAGAACGAATTCGACAAGTGGGTGCTTCAGCAGCGGGAGAAGCCTGAATTCTGGGCGGGGCTGAAATTCTTCAATGTATACGGCCCTAACGAATACCACAAAGGAAGGATGGCCTCGGTGATCCTGCATGCTTACCGGCAGATCATGGAAACGGGAAAAGTTAAACTTTTCAGGTCGCATCATCCCGATTATGAAGACGGGATGCAACTGCGCGATTTCATCTATGTGAAAGATGTGGCCGATGTGATGTATTTCCTGATGACCTACCGCGAACGTCCGGGCATTTACAACCTGGGTACAGGCCGTGCAAGGGCCTTCCTCGACCTCGCCCATGGAACCTTCAGGGCACTCAACAGGGAGCCTGTGATCGAATTCATCGACACGCCCGAAGATATCCGCGACAAATACCAGTATTTTACCGAAGCCAGGATGGAGAAACTCCGGTCGACAGGCTATGCGCGCCCCTTCTACTCCCTGGAAGAAGGCATAGAAGAGTATGTGCAGGGCTTCCTGTTGAAGGACAGGCATTTCTAAGCCTTTTACAGGATTTCCTTCAACCCTGCCGTAGAACCGCGTTCACGGCCTTGATTTTCCTGATCTTTTTGAGTATCTTTGATAGTAATGAACCCCTGATGAAACCGACCCGTTTCATACTTGCACTGTTATTATTCCCCTCCGTGTTAAACGGGCAGGTGACTGCCTGGGTGGGACAGGAAAGCGGTGTTGAAACAGATCTTCTGAAGGTGTTTGCCGTCGACTCACTGCATGTATGGGCTGCAGGCGAAGGAGGTACGCTCCTGCACACCACTGACGGCGGCATCACCTGGGAAAACGGCACCATCCCCTACACGGCAAAATGCATGCATTTCTTCAATACACAGAAAGGGATCATCGCAGGAGCAAATTCACAGGTGCTGCTCACCGCCGACGGGGGTACAAGCTGGGACCTCATACCGACAGGCGTCCTGGCCTCCTATACCGGGATGTCGTTCACCGACTCGGTGAACGGATGGCTTACCGGCAACGGGAACCAGGTGATCGTGAGAACCCGCGATGGCGGGCTGACCTGGCAGGACCTGAGCATCGGGAACAGCGACAGGTTCCTGATCGATATCGGGTTTGCAGACACAAGCAAGGGCTGGTTGCTTTGCAGAAATTATGATCTTCCGCATCTTCATCATGTCATGAGGACTGATGACGGCGGGGATTCCTGGGCTACGCAATACACCTGGCCATATAACCCGGATTATCTGATCTACTGGTTCTATGATCTCTGCATAGCAGACAGCCTGAACATCTGGATTAGCGGATATATGTGGGAGTATTATTTCCCAGGTGGCGGAGTGGCCTGGAACTCGTCTAACGGCGGTTACGACTGGGATTGGTACATAGGCGACTATTCT
>CAZHYA010000221.1:0-4583 GCA_964536525.1 uncultured Bacteroidales bacterium
CGCGGTGTATCTGGTGCTGCCCTTTTACATCAACACCCTGCCTTTGCTGAGCGCTCGGCCCCGACGTATGGATGGAGACGCGCGAGCATCCCGACTTTATCGAGGATCGCGAGATCTTCGCTTCCTGGCGGGAAAAGGCCATGGCCGACGGCCTCAACATACGCACCGGCCGCTGGAATGTGAGCGGCTTCCCGCTCGTGATCCTGGTGGATTTCAAACCCCTTTTCGGCGAAAAAGACAAGATCTTTTTCGAGCTATGGGAACAATATAAACTTGATTCGCTATCAGGGCAGTGGGATTACATCGAACCGGCCATGTTCGGCTATGCCGCAGCAAAGGTGATCGAGAGCTTCTATGAGTTCAACCTCTCGGCCACCGACAGGATCATCGCGCAGTTCCACGAGTGGATGACCGGCACCGGGGCCCTGTACCTGAAACAACACGTGCCCCAGGTAGGTACCGTGTTCACAAGCCATGCTACCGTGCTTGGGCGATCGATTGCCGGAAACGGCCTGCCGCTGTATGGTGACATGGAAAAATACGAACCTTCTGTCACTGCCTCCAGTTTCGGGGTTACCGCCAAGCAGTCGCTGGAGGCCTTGTCGGCCCGGGAGTCGGACAGCTTCACCACCGTGAGCAACATCACGGCGGCCGAGTGCAGGCATTTTCTCGGTAAAGACCCCGACGTGATCACGGTGAACGGCTTCGAGGACACCTTTGTGCCCGCAGGGGACGAATTTGACGGGAAGCGCGAGGCCGCGAGAAAAAAACTGCTGGCCGTCGCTTCTGCGGTGGCCGGCTGGGAAATGCCTGCCGACAGCCTCCTGGTGATCAACAGCGGGCGTTATGAATTCAGGAACAAGGGTATGGACATCTACATCGATGCCCTGGGAGAAATTAACAGGGGTAAGCCAGACCGTCATCTCGTGGCCTTCATCACGGTGCCCTCCAACGAGGGCGGCCCGCGGCAGGAGGTGCTCAGGAGGCTTGATGACCCATCCGCCGGCGGCAGCGACCATCCCTACCTCACCCACTATCTGTTCGATGAAGATAAGGACCCAAGCCTGATGAGGATCAGGGAGAGGGGATTGCATAACTCGGCCGAAGACCAGGTGACGGTGATCTTTGTGCCGGCATACCTCGACGGCAACGACGGCATCTTCAACATACCGTATTACGACATCCTCATCGGATTCGATGTTTCCGTGTTCCCTTCCTACTACGAGCCCTGGGGATATACCCCGCTCGAGAGCATTGCCTTCAGCATACCCACCGTGACCACCTCGCTGGCAGGCTTCGGCGCCTGGGTGAAGGATGGCTTCCGCGTGGAACACAAGGGGGTGATGGTCAGCGAGCGCACCGACACCAACGACAGTGAAGTGGTAGCCGGCATCAGCAGTGATCTCACCGAATTCCTGGGGATGGACGAACAGGCTTATGCCAGGGCATGTAATGAGGCCAGGGAAATCTCGCTGAATGCCCTCTGGGGTTCATTTATCGCCAACTACCGCGAGGCCTGGTCGATCGCCCTCGACAAGGTGGGCAACCGCTCAGAATTGTTCAGGGGCAAGCAGCAGCAGTTCAGGCTGCGTTAATACATCCCGCTGGCCGGGAGAAAGACCGATCCCAAGTGGAAGAAGGTACACGTGAAGGCAGAGATCCCTGCAAAGCTCAAGGGCCTATTCGAATTGTCGAGGAACCTCTGGTGGACCTGGAATTGCGATGCCGAAGAGCTTTTCAAGCGGATCAACCCCGAACTGTGGAACTCTTCAGGACAGAACCCTGTGGCCATGCTGGAGATGCTGCCATACGAACGTTACCTGGAGCTTGAGCAGGACAAGGACTTTTTGGCCCTGCTAAAGTCGGTGATGAAGCATTTTCAGGATTATATGGCTGTGAAGCCTGCTTCCGATGCTCCGCTGATATCCTATTTCAGCATGGAGTATGGCCTGCACCAGTCGGTGAAGATCTATTCGGGCGGGCTGGGCGTCCTGGCCGGCGACTACCTTAAACAGGCCAGCGATTCCAACATGAACATGATCGGCGTGGGCCTCATGTACCGTTACGGCTACTTCCACCAGCAGCTATCGCCGCACGGCGAGCAGATCGCTTTTTACCACCGCCAGCGGTTTTCCTACCTGCCCATCAAACCGGTTCGCGATGAACATGGCGAATGGCTGAAGGTGACCATCGCCCTGCCGGGCCGTTCGATGAACGCCAAGGCCTGGCGCCTCGACGTGGGCCGCATACCGCTGTTCCTGCTCGATGCCGACATCCGCGATAACCAGGACAAGGACCGTACCATCACCCACCAGCTGTATGGCGGCGACATCGAGCAACGGCTCAAGCAGGAGCTCCTGCTTGGCGTGGGAGGCATCAGGCTCCTCGATGCGATGAAGATCAAGCCCGAGGTATACCACTGCAACGAAGGCCACGCAGCCTTTATCGGCATCGAACGCATGCGCAGGCTCATACAGGGCCGCATCATCAGCTTCCCCATGGCCAGGGAGGTGGTAAGGTCGTCGACGCTCTTCACAACACATACCCCCGTTCCGGCAGGCCACGATGCCTTCAGCGAAGACCTGCTGAGGACCTACATCCCGCATTACGCCTCCAGGCTCAACATCTCCTGGGAAGAATTTATGGGAATGGGGCGCATGAACCCTGTCAACAACCATGAGCCTTTCTCCATGAGCGTGCTGGCGGTGAAGCTGTCGCAGGAAGTGAACGGGGTGAGCCGCATCCATGGCGAGGTGTCGCGAAAGATGTTTGCAGGCCTCTTCCCGGGGTATTTCCCCTCCGAGATCAACATCGGGCATGTGACCAACGGCGTGCACTTCGCTACATGGACATCACGCTTGTGGCTGAACCTGTACCGTGAAAATTTCGGGGATGACTTCTGCGGAAGGCAGGGAGAGAAGGAACCCTGGCAGACGATCTTCGAGATCCCCGGCAAAAAGATATGGGATATCCGCAGGCAGTTGAAGAAAGAGTTGTTCGAATTTCTCAGGGAGAGGCTGACAGCCGAGATGACGCACAGGCAGGAGGCCCCCCAGCATATCGTCAACACGCTGGAACGGCTTGACGAAAACATCCTAACCATCGGCTTCGCCAGGAGGTTTGCCACCTATAAACGGGCACAGTTGCTGTTCATGAACGAAGACAAGCTGGCTTCGATCATCGGCAATGTGAAGCAGCCGGTGCAGTTCATTTTTGCAGGCAAGGCGCATCCCAACGACAAGGCCGGTCAGGACCTGATCAGCCACATCATTGAGATGTCGCGCAAGCCCCAGTTCCAGGGAAGGATCATCTTCATCGAAAACTACGACATGCATGTGGCAAGGAAGCTGGTGCAGGGGGTCGATGTCTGGCTGAATACGCCTACACGGCCGCTCGAAGCTTCAGGCACCAGCGGCATGAAGGCCACCATGAACGGTGTGCTCAACTTCAGCGTGCTCGACGGATGGTGGGCCGAAGGCTACAAGCCAGGCGCCGGATGGGCCATACCTGAGAAACGGACATATGCCAACCAGCAGTTCCAGGATGAACTGGATGCAGAGACCATATATAACAAGCTCGAGGACGACATCGTGCCGAAGTACTATGAGCAGGATAAGGACGGGATCCCGGAGGGCTGGGTAAGCAGTATCAGGAACTCCACAGCCAACATCTGCCATGAGTTTACCATGAAGCGGATGCTGGATGAGTACAATGAGAAATATTATGGTAAGCTTGCTCAGCGTGCCGTGGCCATCAAGGCCGACGGATGCCTCATGGCCAGGGATATCTCCGACTGGAAAGCTAAAATTGAAAAACACTGGGATGAGATCGTGGTGAGCTCGGTGAAGGTGCCGGATTCGTCGAAACGTGCACTGCGGTTCGGCGAAACGTTCAAGGTGGAAGTAAAACTCGATTGCGGCTCACTGAGTCCCGAAGATATCGGGATGGAGGTGGTGTTTGGCAGCAAGGCGGAAGGGCGCATGGAAGATGTGCTCTTTACCAGGCCGATGGAGATGAAAACTTCATCGAAAGAAGTTGCCACCTATAGCGGGGAGTTCGATATCAGGTTTGCAGGCGCCCTGGATTATGCCATCAGGATGTTCCCCCGAAATCCCCTTGTGGCCTATAAGCAGGAAGCCGGCTTTATCAGGTATATATAGTTTTTTAACTTTTCCGGCCTGCCGCTGCACAGCGAATGCTTGTCTTTTGTTATCTTTGAACGCGATAGTTAATAAATAACAGACATGAAAATTCTTGAAGGTAAAACGGCGCTGATCACGGGCGCATCAAGGGGCATCGGTAAGGCCATTGCCATCAGGTATGCTTCTGCCGGAGCCAATATCGCATTTTCCGACCTCCAAAGGGATGAGAATATGGAAGCCCTGGAGAAGGAGCTCAGCGCCCTGGGCGTCAAGGCCAGGGGATATGCTTCCGACGCCTCATCGTACGAGCAGGGTGAAAAGCTTGTCGGGGATGTGCTTGCCGAATTCGGAAATATCGATATCCTTGTCAACAACGCGGGCATCACACGCGACAACCTGTTCATGCGGATGTCGGATGATGAGTGGAACAGCGTGCTGCAG
>CAZHYA010000222.1:0-4571 GCA_964536525.1 uncultured Bacteroidales bacterium
GGCCAGAAATTCCGTCTCCGAGGCAGCCGTGCGTGCATACTGGACGGAAGAGAAGGATACCGACGACACCGGCAGGGCGGCCAAAAGCTGTGTGCCGTTGAGGTAATACTTGAAATTGCTTGCCGTGCTTGAACGGGCAGCCACCCGCATCCTCATCTTCACTGCCGTGCCGGGATCAATGTCGGGAAAGCTGAAATTGTAATCAGCGCTGGTCTGGACCTCGTAGGGAGGATATTCGAACCAGTCGCGCCCTGTCCGCACGATATTGAGGTCTTCCTTTTCGATGAACTTACGGTCGGTAAAGCTGTTCACGATATCGGTGTAAGGCTGTGTGGTCGATGGCTGGCTTTGGATCCTCTTTCCCGGCCCGAGGTCGGTCGTGATGAAATAATAAGTCTGGTCGGAATACAGGTTAACCTGGTGGATGAACTGTCCGCTGCCCTCATCCCAGGTCCAGGTGTGGGGCGACTCACCATAGAACAGGATGTAGTCACCCTCGTCGAAACTCCCGTCGCCCTCTCCGCTCACGAAGATGGCATTTTCCATGAGGTCGTCGTAGCGGAATGCCGAGCACTTCTCGGGCAGCATACCTCCCCCGTTACCGTATACCCTGATATTTCGCGGATCGAGGGAGCCCGGATTAAGGCCCATGGCCGAAA
This sequence comes from uncultured Bacteroidales bacterium, assembly GCA_964536525.1. Lineage (GTDB taxonomy): Bacteria > Bacteroidota > Bacteroidia > Bacteroidales > B18-G4 > B18-G4. The sequence continues at coordinate 660 of CAZHYA010000222.1, forward strand.
GGTCGGCATAAGTGACCTTGTGAATGCCGGTAAACTGCACGGCTACCTTGTACCAGGTGCCTGTTGCAAGCACAGAATTCTGCCTGAAGGAGCGTGCAGAGGCCCGGAGCGGGTATTCTCCCTCTTTCAACTCGAAGCTTATCCTGAACGATACCAGCTTCTGATACGCACCCGAGGCCGGGTTCCTGCGTAATGGCACGAAGGTGACCACGGCGAAAGGCTGTTTCCGCTCTATGGCAATGGCTGAACTGATCTGCAGATCCGATGAGATCAGCTCATGCCCCCGGATCTTCTTAATGTCGGCTTCAATGATATCCTCCCAAACCCTGTCGGTAACGACGGCAACCACCTCAGCATTCGAGCTGGTCGCGGGGAACCGCTCAGCATAGACAGGCAGGTCGGCCGTTTCTGACCTGTAGGTTGCACCGGAAAAGGACAGCTCATAAACGATCCTTGTGTCGGTGATCCTTACCGTGCTGACCGGCGACCAGTCAAGCTTCCTTAATTGCGGCTGGCCATCGCCGAACGACAACAATGGCATGAGCAGGTAAAGGATGATCATCGAGGTAAATCTTCGTACGGGCATAAGCTTAAAATTTATCCGGAAAAACAAGGATGCCGGGCATCTCTTCCGGGAAATTTGAAAAAAAACACAAACGGGTGTATTCAAATTTCATTTTTAAACGTTTTAACCAGGTTAATATTGCGAAAATAACCCCGTTCGCTCAATAATTTTAAGCGTGATAATAAAAATGTTTGTATTATTGTGTGCTAAATTCAACAGATCGCTTTTTGAACGTATGACAACCAGGCCAACTTATATACTGCTGCTGCTGATTTTTCTGGGATCTTTGATGACGAGCCGCGGGCAATCATTGCCTGATCCGCACTTTTCACAATTTTACGCCAACCAATTATACCTTAACCCTGCCCTGGCCGGATCGAATGTTTGCCCACGTATTAACCTTGGTTACCGGAACCAATGGCCTTCACTATCCAATAACTTTGTAAATTATACAGCATCTTTCGACATGTACGTGTCGAAGATCTCGGGCGGAGTAGGTGTTTATTTCCTTAACGACAATGCAGGCGGCCTGCTCAACACCAATATCATCAGCGCAATGTACGCATACCGGCTAAAGGTGGGCAACTGGACCTATATTAACTTTGCCCTGGAGGCCAGCTATATTCAGACCAAGCTCAACTGGAACGATCTTGTGTTCGGCGATATGATCGACCCCAACCTGGGGATCGTCAACCCCACCTCTGAGGTACCCCCCGACAATACGAGCATTGCCTATCCCGACTTTGATGCAGGCCTTGCCATATCGTATAAGGGAAACATTTACGGCGGTGTTGCCGTGCACCATCTCACCGAACCTGAAAACGGGTTTTACGATGCCGGCGCCAGCAAGCTTCAGATGAAATATACGGTACATGGCGGAGTCTTTATCGACCTCACAGGCAGCTACTTTGAAGATGAAAACTATGGCGATTTTGCCATCTCCCCGAATTTTCTTTATATGCAACAGGGGAACTTTCATCAATTAAACGTAGGTTTGTATGTAAATAAGCGCCCGTTCATTGCAGGGGCCTGGTTCAGGCATAATTTTGAAAATGCCGACGCCATCGTACCCATGATCGGCATAGAATGGAAAGGGCTGAAAGTTGGATACAGTTACGATATCACACTTTCACAGCTTAAAAACACCAGCGGCGGAGCCCATGAGATCTCGGCCGGATGGCAATTTGAATGTTTGGATCAAAAAAGAAGACGCATAAGGGCAATAAATTGCCCGAGGTTTTAGTTAATAACAGACAAAATCATTCTTAATTAAGTCAAAATGATGAAGTACAGCAGATTAGCCCTGATATTGCTCATGATGGTTTTCATCGGAGCATTGTCGTCCTGTAGTTTGTTCCAGAAGAAACAATACTCCAGGACCACAAACTGGGAATACAACAATCCCGAAAATGGCGGGTTTGAGGTTTCCGACGTCAAGGAGCAGTACACAGGCCCCGGCCTCATCCTCGTGGAGGGTGGCACCTTTGTGATGGGTTCGACACAGGAAGACCTGATGTTCGACTGGAACAACTACCCGCGAAGGGTCACCATATCTTCATTTTATATGGATGAGACGGAGGTCAGCAACCTCGACTACCTTGAGTACCTTTATTGGCTGAAGCGGATTTTCGGTGCCGATTATCCCCAGGTTTTCGTCAATGCCCTGCCCGACACCCTGGTATGGCGCGACAGGCTGTCATACAATGAGCCGCTTGTAGAAACCTACCTGCGCCACCCCGCCTACCACAACTATCCTGTTGTTGGCGTCACCTGGCTGCAGGCCAACGACTATTGTTCATGGCGCACCGACAGGGTGAATGAATGGGTGCTGGTTAATGAAGGCATCCTCGACCTCGATCCCGACCAGAAGAATGAGAACAACTTCAACACCGAGGCATATCTCGCGGGCCAGTACGAAGGGCTTGTGAACAAGCCGCTGCGTAACCTCAACCCCAACTCAACCGGCGAGCGCAATGCCAGCATACAGGACGGGTTGATCACTCCGCGCTACAGGCTCCCTACAGAAGCCGAATGGGAATATGCCGCGCTGGGGCTCATCGGCAACACACTCTATGAAAGGGTGGTTGAGAGAAGGAGATATCCATGGAACGGTAACTATACGCGTACCGACGAAAAGAAATATTACGGAAGCTTCGTGGCCAACTTCAAGAGGGGCCGCGGCGACTACATGGGTGTTGCAGGAAACCTCAACGATGGTGCCGACATCCCCGCTCCTATCGGATCATACTGGCCGAACGACTATGGCCTCTACAACATGGGGGGCAACGTCAGCGAATGGGTGCTCGACATCTACAGGCCGCTCTCTCTCGAAGACTTTTCCGATTACAATCCATACAGGGGCAATGTGTTCATGAATGCAGTCCGCGACCAGGACGGGTTCCTTGTCGACAAGGACAGCCTCGGAAGGATCCGCTACGAAGAAGTGCCTGACGAAGACCTCGTAGGCAGGAGCAACTACCGCAGGGCCGACAACAGGAACTATGACGACGGCGACCAGATGACCCACCTCTCTGAGAGCAGCGACTGGCTCGCAGAGCCTACAGAGTCGAACCAGACCAATGGCATGTACGAGTATGGCGTCACCTCGCTCATCAGCGACGAAGCCCGCGTATATAAAGGAGGTTCGTGGAAAGACAGGGCCTATTTCCTCAGCCCCGGCCAACGCAGGTTCATGAACGAGAATATGGCTACCAACTATATCGGTTTCCGCTGTGCTATGTCAAGGGTCGGAAGCCCGATGCCCGGACGTTGATGACAGCCGCATAAAATATTCAACCCCATCTCGCAATCAGGGATGGGGTTTTTTTATATTTGTAGTGGTGTCAATGATCAGCGAACTATACAAGATTTACCTTCAGTCGGCAGGGGTAACCACCGATTCGAGGATGGTTGGCAAAGGATCTGTTTTCTTTGCCCTGAAAGGAGATCGTTTCGACGGAAATCTTTTTGCAGCCGAAGCCATTGAAAAAGGCGCCTTGCTGGCAGTGACCGACAAACATAACGCTGCCGACGGCCAGGCATGCCTGCAGGTTCCCGATGTGCTTGAAGCACTGCAGCAGCTGGCCACCCATCATCGCAACCAACTGGATATCCCGCTCATCGGCATTACGGGCTCTAACGGAAAGACCACCACCAGGGAGCTCATACAGCGTGTGCTGAAAAAGAAATACACGACAGCGGCCACATCCGGCAATCTCAACAACCATGCCGTGGTACCCCTGAGTATCCTTGGTATTAAGCCCTACTCGTAAATAGCATGGGTGGAGATTGGTGCCAACCACATCGGCGAGATAGCCATGCTGTGCCGGATCGCACAGCCCACACAT
>CAZHYA010000223.1:0-4540 GCA_964536525.1 uncultured Bacteroidales bacterium
GTCGTCGAAAGCCTCATCGGCTGTACGGGCAAAGTTTTTGCGCTGCCCGTATACGGTAGCTGAAAAGACCAGCCCGATGATGACCAGGAGAGAAATGTTCTTGATGAGGTGCATATAAGCCTTCTGTTATTAATTAGCTCTTTTATCCTAACGAAAATTAAGCAGATTTATTCATTCAGCTGCATCAAATTCTTTTTTATCCGCGGCCGCGTCTTCCGGCTTTTCGCTTTTTGTTACCGGGTCACTTTCCTTGACGATGCGTTCAAGGTCGAGGTCGGTGCGGTATCTGTTCGCCTCATGGTTGATCTCACGCTTGATCTCGCTCGAAGCCTTTTTGATCTCCCTCAGTCCCTTGCCAAATTTCCTGGCTATCTCAGGGATCTTCTGTGGCCCGAAGACGATGAAGATCACGGCCACGATGATAAAGATCTCGCCGAAACTGATATCAAGAAACAATAAGGTAGCCATTGTAAATGCATTTGCTGAGATCACCAGAACAAAAGTACTAAAAAAAAAGTCCTGAGTGATTCAGGACTTTTTTGCCGGGCTGAGCGGTTATTGATTTTTTTTCTTCTTCTGCACCTGTTTGATCTGCCTTGTGGGAACACCAACAAGTTTTTTATCACCTCCGAGGAGATTATAGGCTATGGGGCTGGCGGTAAACAGCGAGGAGTAAGTCCCGATGAGGATCCCTACCAGCAGTGCGAATGCAAATCCGCGGATCACCTCTCCACCGAAAATAAAGATCATCAACAGCACCATGATGGTTGTGCCTGAAGTATTCAGTGTACGCGCCAATGTGCTGTTGAGGGCGGCGTTTATGTTATCGCGCATGTCCTTTTTCGGGAACAGCCCTGTGTATTCACGGATCCTGTCGAAGATGATCACCGTATCGTTGATGGAGTAACCTACAATGGTGAGGATCGCCGCGATGAAGGCCTGGTCGATGTCCATGCTGAAAGGCAGGATGTTGTAGAACAATGAGAACAGCCCGAAAACGATCAGTGAATCGTGTACCAGGGCAATGAGACCGGCAAGGCCGTACTGCCATTTGCGGAACCTGATGGCAATGTAAAGGAATATCACGATGAGGGCGATGGCAACGGCACGCCAGGCCCTTTCCATGATATCATCGGCAATGACCGGGTCGACTTTCTGCGAACTCAGGATGCCCATGAACTTATTCTCTGTTTCAACGTCGGTGCTGAACTCCTTGTATTTGATCTCCTCGTTAAGGTAAAATTTCTTCAGGCTGTTGAAAAGTTTTACCTGGATGATGGAGTCGACCTCCGGCGAATTATCGTCGATAAGATATTTGGTTGTTATTTTTACCTGCGACGTAGGGCCGAAAGTTTTTACTTCGGGCGAGAGGTTTTCAAATTCGGCCGTCAGGGCATCCCTGACTTCGCCGGTGGTTACCGGCTGGTCGAAGCGCACCACGAAGCTGCGGCCACCGGTGAAATCGATGCCCGGGTTAAGGCCCCTGGTAAACAGGGATACAATCCCCGCAATGATGATGATCGCAGAGAACAGATAAGCTTTTTTCCTCATCCCCAGAAAGTCGATATTTACGTTGGCAAGCCAGTTTCTGGTGTATTTGTTGTCGAATGAGATCTTCTTGTTCTTGTTCAACAGGGTGGTAAAAATAAGCCTTGAGATGAAGATGGCCGAGAACAGCGACGACAGGATACCGATGATCAGGGTTGTGGCAAAGCCCTGCACCGGGCCTGTACCGAAAATATAGAGTACAATACCGGTCAGCAGTGTGGTAACGTTACCGTCGATGATGGCAGAGTAGGCATTTTTATACCCGTCGGCGATGGCCAGCCGCATTCCCTTTCCGGCTCGGATCTCTTCCTTGATGCGTTCGTAGATGATCACGTTGGCATCGACTGCCATCCCGATGGTGAGCACGATACCGGCGATGCCGGGAAGCGTGAGCACCGCCTGCAGCGAAGCCAGCACCCCGAAGATGAAAAAGATATTGGTGAGCAATGCCAGGTTGGCAACCCATCCGGCGTGGTTGTAAAAGAGGACCATGTAAACCAGCACCAGGACAAATGCGATCAGGAACGACCACAGCCCGGCGTTAATGGCTTCGGCACCCAGTGATGGGCCTACCACCTCTTCTTCTACGATCCTGGCCGGGGCCGGAAGCTTACCTGCTTTGAGGATGTTGGCAAGGTCCTTGGCCTCGTTGAGGTCGCCAATGCCTGTGATGCTCGACATCCCGTTGGGGATCTCGCTGTTTACGTTGGGATAGGAGTATACATATCCGTCGAGGACGATGGCGATCTGTTTCCCGACATTATCGGCGGTTAGCCTGCGCCATACCTTGGCCCCGTCGCTGTTCATGGTCATGGAAACTTCTACCTGGCCCATCTGGTTGTAGTCCTGCCGGGCATCCACGATGACATCGCCCGTGAGCGGGGCACGCCTGTCGCGGGTGGTGATCTTCAGGGCAACAAGCTCCAGGATGTCACTGTTCGCGTCCCTGGGCTTGTTCATCCATGCAAACTGCAGGTTCACAGTGAAGACTTCCGTTTTGAGCATGCTGTTGATGCGCAGTGTGTCCTGAATGCGCGCATAGCCTACAGTGGCAGAGTTGAATGGCCTGCCTTCCTGGTCGACCGACAACTGGAGCAGCGAACGCAGGGGGTAATTTTTTTCCATGTCTTCCATGGAAGCATCGGGCATATCCATGATCGAATCCGACTCGAGCTGGTCGAGCAGGGCCGTGGTGGCATCGGCAGAGTCGGCGGTTAACTCCCCGGGGAGGTCTTCACCGGGTTCGACGCCTTCCGCGATCCCGGCTTCAGGGGCATCTGCTTCTTTTGGCTCGCCTTCGGCAGTGGTATCACCTGCGAGGAGCATTTCTTCCCTTGCCTTTTGTTGCCTGATGAGTTCTTCGGCTTCCAGGATGTCGCCGACAAAGTCGGGGAGCTGATAGGTCTCCCAGAATTCAAGCTGGGCAGTACCCTGGAGCAGTTTGCGTATACGTGCCGGGTCTTTGATGCCGGGGAGCTCGACGAGGATCCTGCCGGCTGTGGCGAGCTTGGAGATGTTCGGCTGCGTCACGCCAAAGCGGTCGATACGGGTGCGCAGGATGTTAAAGGCACGGTCGATGGCATCATTGGTCTCTTCCCTGATCACACTGATCACTTCAGCGTTGGTTGAATTATAGGTGATCTTGTCCCTGAGGTCGACAGAGGTGAAATACGACGAGAGGTTCTGCCCCGGTGCCATTTCTTCCCAGGTCTCGCCGAAAAGGGTCACGAAATCCTTTGAACTGTATCGCTGCCTGGCATAGGTCTCCGTCATCACCGACCTGAACAGCGGGTCTTCATTATAGCCCGAAAGGGCATTCACAATGTCGCCCACCTTCACCTCCAGGATCACGTTCATCCCGCCCTTGAGGTCAAGGCCGAGGTTTAACTCGCGCTCCTTGGCTTCCTGGTATGTATATTTTCTGATGAGGATGTTGTAAACACCCGCTTCATTGTCAAGGTAATACTGCTCCCTGGCCTTGGCTATGGAGTCGACCAGGTAGGCTTCCTTCAATTCATCGCCACCTGACAGCCGTTCTGCAATGGTGTATGTTTCTTCATCAAATGCATACGCCTGGGCATCGCCTTCCACCTTGGCAGTAAATATTGAAAACGATAGCTGGAATAAACATACCAGTGCAAATGCAACTGCAAAAACAATGATGGCTCCTCTACTTTGCATGTGTTTAATTTTAAATTAGTCTTGTCCGGATTTTTGAGGGTGCAAAAATAGAATAATATTCTTTAAATACCAATTAATAATGCACGGAAAAATGGCTTTGCAGTTATAGTGCCTGAACTGCCTGAAGTGCTTCATGTAATCGCAGTTACGACCCGGAAGCACGGTGCCGACACTTGAAAACGGATTTCTCCCGTTCCGGGGATCCCGGGACCCGGGCACTCATTCAACAATGAACTTGTGGTAATGGGAAGTCCCTTCAGGGTCTGCAAGCTGTAGAATGTACATTCCCGGAACCAGGCCTGAGGTATTGATCTCAATCAAATCTGACGCGTAAGGGAAGTGTTTCCCGAGAACCACCCTCCCGCTGATGTCGCGGATAAACACCACGATGTTGTTCAGTGGCTTCCCGGACTTGCAGAAAAGCTTCGAGCTGCAGGGATTAGGGTAGAGGCGGATCGCTGCTTCTTTATTGTGACTCATGTCCTGCTGGCCCACCAAGCCTCCGCTGGCGGTATGCACAATGGCCCCGTTGCTCCCTACCGCCCAGCCATGCAGACTGTCGGCAAAATGGATGCATGAAAAATAATCTGCCGGGTCTTCGTACTGCAGGTAAGTACCCTGCTCCGGCGGATAGAGATGAAAAATGCGTTTACACCCCGTGACCCATCCGTGATCTGCGTCGGGGAAATGGATACTGCTGCATGGCTCGGGAATGGTGTGTGCACTGATGCTTGAGGTTATCCTGAAATGCAGAGCGGTATGGATCGCTGCGGTTCTTGATATAATGGTGGTTACTGTAGTTATTCGGTTG
>CAZHYA010000224.1:0-843 GCA_964536525.1 uncultured Bacteroidales bacterium
GTTATCATTATAAATGAAATTATCTTCAATTAGTTGACCATTATTGTATTGTGTTACATCGGTATTCGGGTTGTATGGGTAAACCCTGTTTTCCTCTTTTCCATATATTTGTTGGGGGTTATCCTTGCAGCTCTTGTTGCATTGGTACTGAGAAAAACGATCATCAGGGCCGATGAGATGCCTTTCGTGATGGAGCTCCCCCCCTACAGGATCCCTACCCTGCGGAATACCTTGAGGCACACATGGAACAAAGGCGCACAATACCTCAGGAAGATGGGAGGGGTCATCCTCCTTGCATCGCTTATCATCTGGCTCCTGGGATATTTCCCGAGGAACGAAGCGTCGCTCGAGAAATTCGGGCAACAGTCGGCCGCCATAGCCGGTACTTTCGATGCGCGGATCCATCAGGCAGCAAACGACCGGGCATTGCAGGAGTCCCTCTTGTCGCAGAAAACAGCAGCGATCGACAGCATTCAACGGATCATGGAAGGTAAACGGCAGGAAATGAGCTTCATCGGCATGATCGGGCATTTTATTGAACCGGTGATGAGACCTTTGGGCTTCGACTGGAAAATGAGCGTCAGCCTGATCGCCGGCGCTGCTGCCAAAGAAGTGGTGGTCAGCACCATGGGCGTGCTTTACGAAGCAGGTGCATCCGAAGATCATTCCAGCCTTATCGACAGGATCAGGCAACAGAAATACACGGAAGGTCCCAGGGAGGGAGAAAATATCTTCAACCCGCTGGTTGCCTTTTCATTCATGGTCTTCGTGCTGATATATTTCCCCTGCGTGGCAGTGATTGCTGCCGTGAAAAAAGAATCGGGCAAATGGAAATGGGCAATT
>CAZHYA010000224.1:853-4533 GCA_964536525.1 uncultured Bacteroidales bacterium
ATAGAGATCTACAATGAATCCAAGCACGGCGCGATTTATCATACAGAGCAGGATCAATGGAACTGGTCTCCTGATGACGGTCGATGGATAGCTGGAAGGGATTACAGATCTCCCACATGCGCGGTCTGTCATATGTCATCCTCTGGAGATTCCATGCCTGCTACGCATGATGTTACGGAAAGACTGGCCTGGGAACTTCAGTCCCCGTTGACCATACGACCTAGTGAATTCAGACCGTTTCCAGCGAATACGGCCTGGCAGGACCAGATTGGCAGCCTCTTCTGATAATGTCGGTCACCGAATAAAATGCAGACCGGAGGCAATGTGGTCCCAGGCCTGAGGAGAATTTATTTCCCGTGTATGCGGTTGAGCCCTTTAATGGCCTTGTCATAATTCACCTCTATCTCGAGGGCCGTATTGTAAAACTCCCTGGCCCTGCCGTATTCTCCCATGAGTTCATAGCAATAGCCCAGGTTGTATTTGGCCTCAGCCGAGCAGCCTTTTCAAAGTATGATGCAGCCAGCTCATAGTCACCGATCAACACAAGGTTCACATAGCCGAGGTTGTAGTGGGCATAAACATTTTCAGGATCGACGAGCAGGAGCTTGTTGTAGGTGGCGATGGCATTTTCGGCATTATCAGCTTCCTGGTAGAACATGGCAAGGGCATACAGCGCCTCTTCGCTTTCCGGGTTAATGTTCAGGGCATTGTTGAGATAATCTTCTGCCAGCCGGTTCCCGGCCTTGCCGTATATCAATCCAAGCTGCATGTAGGCATCATAATAATCCTGGTTCCTTCCAACAGCCTCGAGATAGCTTTTTATGGCATTCACGGTATCACCTGCCTCGGCATAGGTATATCCCTTAATAAAATGGGGAAGCGGATCGATATTGTCGGCAGCGATGGCCATATCGGCATTTTTGATGGCTTCCCTGTAGTTCTTGAGTATGACATTTATCTCGGCCAGCTTTAGCATGGCTTCCGTATTCGACGGATCAAGTTCAAGAGCCCTTTCGAGGGATTCAGCACAGTTATCAAGCAATCCCATGCTCAGGTAAATATCGGAAAGCGTAAGCAGGTATCCGGCATTGTTACGGTCGAGCTCAATGGCTTTGATCATGTCGCGCATGGCCTTGTTATGGTCCTTATTGTTAAGGTGTTGCAGGGCCCTCTGGTGATACAGTGAAGCATTTGACGAATCGGCGCTGATCGAAGCCGTAAGTTGTTCAATAAGCGAGGAAGCAGCGTCGGGGGTCCCTGACCCTTCCCTGTCCGGTTTACGGCTGTCGCAAGAAACGATGATGAGCGTTGCCGCAAGCAGCAGGTAAATGAATGGATATCTCATAAATATTTTATTGTATGCTTAAATCGTGACTTCCGCAAGCCCTTCCCTGATCTTTTGTTCAAGTTCAGCGGTCAGCTCCGGGTTATCGATAAGAAGGCTTTTTACGGCATCGCGGCCCTGGCCGAGCTTGGTCTCACCATAGCTGAACCATGACCCGCTCTTCTTGATAATGTTCATATCCACACCAAGGTCGATGATCTCGCCGTATTTTGAGATCCCTTCGCCGTAGACAATGTCGAACTCGGCTTTGCGGAATGGCGGGGCCACTTTATTCTTGACGATCTTAACGCGCACCCTGTTGCCGGTGATGTTCTCGCCTTCCTTTATCTGCTGCATCCTCCTGATGTCGATCCTTACCGAAGCGTAAAACTTAAGCGCATTTCCACCTGTGGTCGTTTCAGGGTTACCGAACATCACCCCAATCTTTTCGCGGAGCTGGTTGATAAAAACACAGCATGTGCCCGTTTTGCTGATGGTGGAAGTAAGTTTTCTCAGCGCCTGCGACATCAGCCTGGCCTGCAAGCCCATCTTCGAGTCGCCCATTTCCCCTTCAATCTCGCTTCGCGGGGTGAGGGCGGCAACGGAGTCGATCACAATAATATCGATAGCTCCCGAACGGATCAGGTTGTCGACGATCTCCAGGGCCTGCTCCCCATTGTCGGGCTGGGAAACCAGAAGGTTTTCAATGTCGATGCCAAGTTTTTTGGCATATGTCCGGTCGAAGGCATGTTCGGCATCGATGAAAGCGGCTATGCCACCCGACTTCTGTGATTCTGCGATGGCATGCATGGCCAGCGTGGTCTTACCTGAGGATTCGGGTCCGTAGATCTCGATGACCCTTCCACGGGGCAACCCTCCAACCCCAAGGGCATGGTCAAGGCTGATGCTCCCGGTCGAGATGGTATCGACATGCACCACGGCCTCATCCCCCAGTTTCATGATGGTACCCTTTCCAAAATTCTTTTCGATATTGCCCAGCGTGGATTCGAGGGCTTTCAGCTTTTCCTGCCTTATCTTGTCAATGTCTTTTTCCGTGCTCATATTGGTGGTTTTAGCGGATAATATAATTACTTCATTGCTTCCAGAATCTGCTGGCTGTGCTCCTTTGTCACAACCTTGTCGAATATCTTCACGATAACGCCTTCTTCGTCGATCACGAAAGTGGTACGGTGGATGCCGTCGAACACCTTGCCCATGAATTTCTTTGGGCCCCAGACCCCATACGACCTGATGATCTCCTTGTCCGTGTCGGGGATCAGCCTGAAGGGCAGGCCGAATTTGTCCGTGAACTTCATGTGCGATACGGTGTCATCGGCACTCACGCCGATCACCTCAAAGCCATCGGCATTCAGCTTTTCGTGATGATCGCGCAGGTTGCACGCCTCAGCGTTGCAGCCGGGTGTATTGTCTTTCGGATAAAAATAAAGAATGACTTTCTTGCCGGCGTAATCCGACAAGCTGATCTTTTTGCCGTACTGGTCAAGGGCGGTGAACCCGGGAGCCGGATCGCCTTCTTTCAGTTTGTTCATATTGTTATTGTATTTACGGGAGTATTGCAAAGATACTCATTTTGCATGTTATCCTCCCTACTATATTAATACGAATTTTGAAAAAATGTCGCACCTTCAGGGCTGATTTTTTTTAAAATAATCGCAGATTTCACTCAGCCCGCACGCTCCGCATCTGGGCTTCCGCGCCAGGCAGGTGTAGCGCCCGTGAAGGATCAGCCAGTGGTGGGCAAGGTGGATAAGGTCAGCGGGTATATATTTCACCAGTTGTTTTTCTGCTGCAAGCGGTGTCTTCGCATTGCTTGTCAGGCCAATCCTTGCAGATACCCGGAATACATGGGTGTCGACGGCCATGGCAGGCTTGCGGTATACCACCGAGGCCATGACATTGTCGGTCTTTCGGCCAACCCCGGGCATTTTCTGAAGTTCTTCCACATCGGAGGGCACCACCCCGCCGAACGATTCCGTCAGCACCCTGGCCATGCCGATCAGGTTCCTGGCCTTGTTATTCGGGTATGAACAACTCTTTATCAGTTCGTAAACATGATCCTGTGCAGCAGACGCCAAAATTTCGGCCGTGGGAAAGCTTTTGAAAAAATCCGGTGTGATCATGTTCACCCGCCTGTCGGTGCACTGGGCCGAAAGGATCACGGCAACCAGCAATTCATAGGGGGTGCCATATTCAAGCTCCGTGGCCGCATCAGGCATGTTTGCACTGAAATATTCAATAAAATATTCGAATTTCTGCTTCCTGGTCATGCAGGCAAAGATAGTAAAAGAGGCGACAGGCTTCGGGCTTCGGGCTTCGGGCGGCAGGTAAAGGATAA
>CAZHYA010000225.1:0-1058 GCA_964536525.1 uncultured Bacteroidales bacterium
TCTGGTCCCGATTCCCGGTTCCCGGGATCGCGGATCCACGAAAAACAATGAAATCAAAGATTTCTGGTTTTTCGGGACATCAGGCATCCGGCATCCGGCATCTGGCATCTGGTATCTCGCATCCCACAAAACTATCATTATGGTTTTGAAAAAAAATTAATACTTTTATCGGTTCATAAAGCAATGTTAAATACTGCAGGATGGACAAGATAAGGTTGGAGATCATCGGAATGTCGTACAGCCAGTCGCAGAGCGGGGCCTATGCCCTCATCCTGGGCGAGCAGAAGGGCGTGCGGAGGCTGCCGATCATCATCGGCGGCTTCGAGGCGCAGGCCATCGCGGTGGAGCTGGAAAAGATGAAGCCCTCGCGGCCGCTCACGCACGACCTGTTCAAGAACTTCGCCGACCACTACAACATCCACATCAGGGAGGTGATCATCGACAAGTTCCTGGAAGGGGTGTTCTTTGCCAAGCTGGTGTGTATCCACGACGGTGAGGAGAACGAGATCGACGCCCGGACCTCCGACGCCGTGGCCCTGGCCATCCGCTTCCGCTGCCCGATATACACGCACGAGAGCATCCTGGCCGAGGCAGGCATCGTGATGGATGAACAGTCGAAGGAACTGCAGGACGAGATGGAAGAAGAGGAAGAAGCCACAGGCCCAGCCGACAGCGAGGTGGCCAGCAACACGCTGGAAGAGCTGGAGCAGATGCTGCAGAAGGCTGTCGACAACGAAGAATACGAGAAAGCATCAAAGATCAGGGATGAGATCAACAGAAGAAAAAAAGACTGAAGGATAACTTAATATTCCACTATTGTCATCGGCCAGGGGCCTGATGGCAATTTTTATTCCGACACGAATGAATAAAAAACTACTGATGTTCCTGCTGCTCGTGCCGGCCCTGCTGCCCGCGGTTGCACAGGATGTGCCTTTGGACGTTGCCGAGGTACCCGAGATGGGATTCTCCTTCATGGCCATCCTCAGGGGGCTCCTGGGACTCGTCATATTGCTGGGCCTCGGCTTCCTGTTCAGCAGCAGGCGCAGGTCCATCAACTG
>CAZHYA010000225.1:1078-4517 GCA_964536525.1 uncultured Bacteroidales bacterium
TACATGATCGAGTTCCTGGGCAGCGTGTTCCTCAAGATCCTCGACTTCACGCAGGAGGGCACCGCCTTCCTGCTGCGGTCGTTCATCTCCGACAGCGTGGAGTCGCCCCTCATCAACTTCGCCTTCTGGATCCTGCCCACCATCATCTTCTTCTCGGCCATCACCAGCATCCTGTTCTATTACGGCATCATCCAGAAGATCGTGTACGGGCTGGCCTGGATGCTCAAGAAGGCGCTGGGCATCAGCGGCGCCGAGCGCCTGTCGGCCACAGGCAACATCTTCCTGGGGCAGACGGAGTCGCCCCTGCTCATCAAGGAATACCTCAAGAACATGAACCGCTCGGAGATCATGCTCGTGATGACCGGCGGCATGGCCACCATCGCCGGCGGCGTGCTGGCGATATACATCGGCATGCTGGGCGGCAACGACCCGGCCACACAGCTGCTGTTCGCCAAACACCTCATCACCGCCTCCGTGATGGCGGCCCCCGGCGCCGTGGTGGCCGCCAAGCTGCTGGTGCCGCAGACCGAAGCCATCAACAGCGAGATCAGCATCAGCAGGGACAGCATAGGCTCGAACGTGCTCGACGCCATCAGCAACGGCACCCAGCAGGGCATCAGGCTGGCCGTGAACGTGGCTGCCATGCTGCTGGTGTTCATCGCCCTCATCGCCATGGTCAACTTCGTGCTCATCAAGGTGGGCGACTGGACCAGCCTCAACGCGATGATCATGGCCGCCACCGGCGGGCAGTACGACGGGCTCAGCATGCAGTTCATCCTGGGCTACGCCATGGCGCCGCTGAGCTGGGCCATAGGGGTGAGCCCCGAAGACATGACCCTCGTCGGACAGCTGTTCGGCGAGAAGATCATCCTCAACGAGCTCATCGCCTACAAGAGCCTCAAAGACCTTATCATGGTCGACGCCTTCGCCAACGAGAAGTCGATGATCATGGCCACCTACCTGCTGTGCGGCTTCGCCAACTTCTCCAGCATCGGCATACAGATCGGCGGCATCGGGGCGCTGGCACCCAACCGCAGGTTGATGCTGTCGCAGCTCGGCCTCAGGGCCATGGCAGGCGGCGCGCTGGCCTCGCTGTTCTCGGCCACGATGGTGGGGATGATACTGGGGTAGGGTTGAGTTTTAAGTTTTAAGTTTTGAGTTTTAAGTTTTAAGTTTTGAGTTTTAAGTTTTGAGTTTTGAGTTTTGAGTTTTTAATTCAGTTATTTTTTTGCATGAAAAAGCTGGTTTTTCTTCTTCCGTTATCTCTTCTCCTTTCGTGTAACCATGTGGTCACCGAGGAGGATGTGGTGGCGGAGGCCATGGAGATCCATGAGCGGGTGCTGACCGTCGACTCGCACACCGACACCCCGCTGTGGCTCACGCGCGACGGCTTCGACCTGGGTGCCGACAACGGCGAGAGCGCGCGCGGCAGCAAGGTCGACCTGGCCCGCATGGAAGAAGGCGGCCTCGACGCGGTGTTCAGGGCCGTGTTCACGGGGCAGGGCCCCCGCGACGACGAAGGCAACGCCAAAGCCCGTGCCAGGGCGCTCGAGATGTTTGAAAACATCCACGGCGCCGTGGCGCAGCATCCCGAAAGGGCCGGCATCGCCCTCAGCAGCATGGACGCCTACCGCCTGCAGAAGGAAGGCAAGAGGGCCGTGTTCATCGGCATGGAGAACGGATACCCCATCGGCAACGACCTCAGCCTCGTGCAGGACTACTACGACCGCGGCATGCGCTACATCACGCTCTGCCACACCCGCAACAACGACCTCTGCGACTCATCCACCGACAGGGAAGGGCCCGAGCACGACGGGCGGACCCCCTTCCGCCAAGAGGGGGCGAAGGAGATGAACCGCCTGGGCATCATGGTCGACGTGTCGCATGCCAGCGACGCCGCCTTCTACGACGTGCTGGAAGCCTCGGCGGTGCCCGTCATCGCCTCGCACTCCTGCGCGAGGGCCCTGTGCGACAACCCCCGTAACCTCGACGACGACATGCTCAGGGCGCTGGCCCGCAAGGACGGCGTGATCCAGATGTGCATCCTCAGCGCCTACGTGGAAGAGCCGGCACCAAACCCGAAGCGCGACAGCGCCATGGCCGCGCTGGAGGCAAGATACGGCAACTGGAGCGAGCTCGACGAGGCCACGCTCAGGCAGGCCCGGCAGGAGTGGCAGGACCTTAACGTGCTGTACCCGCGCATCCTCTCCACCGTGGAAAAGGTGGTGGACCATATCGACCATATCGTGGCCGTGGCCGGCATCGACCATGTGGGCATCGGCACCGACTTCGACGGGGGCGGCGGCGTGACCGGCTGCTACGACGTGAGCGAGATGCCCAACATCACCATCGAACTGCTGAAACGCGGCTATACCGAAGAACAGATCGAAAAGATCTGGGGAAAGAACCTGATGCGGGTGATGAGGGAGGCGGAAGAATTTGCAGGGAAGAAGGGAAAGGGATGATATGATGACTCTGGGACTGTGAGACGATGGGACTGTGGGACAAAGGAATTTTTAATTTTTAATGTTTAATTTTTAATTAACCCCGGGGTTTCGGGGCAATCTATTTAACCATTTAACCATTTAACCATTTAGCCATTTAACCATGCACCAATACCTCGACCTCCTCGACCATGTACTGAAGAACGGCGTGAAGAAGAGCGACCGCACGGGCACCGGCACCATCAGCGTGTTCGGTTACCAGATGCGTTTCGACCTGCAGCAGGGCTTCCCGGTGCTCACCACCAAGAAGCTGCACCTGCGCTCGATCATCCATGAGCTGTTGTGGTTTTTGAAGGGCGACACCAACATAAAATACCTTAACGAGAACAGGGTGAGCATCTGGGACGAGTGGGCCGACGCAGACGGCAACCTTGGTCCCGTATACGGGGCGCAGTGGCGCAACTGGAACGGCGAAGGCATCGACCAGGTGCAGGAGGTGGTTAACCTGATCAGGAGCAACCCCGACAGCCGCCGCATGATCGTGGCGGCCTGGAACCCGTCGGTGCTGCCGCTGCCCGGCAATAGCTTTGCCGAGAACGTGGCCGCCGGCCGCGCCGCCCTCCCCCCCTGCCATGCCTTCTTCCAGTTCTATGTGGCCGACGGCCGGCTGTCGTGCCAGATGTACCAGCGCAGCTGCGACATCTTCCTCGGCGTGCCCTTCAACATCGCCTCCTACGCCCTGCTCACCATGATGATGGCGCAGGCCACGGGGCTGGAGCCCGGCGAGTTCGTCCACACCCTGGGCGACGCCCACATCTACCTCAACCATATCGAGCAGGTGAAGCTGCAGCTCACCCGCAAGCCATTCCCATTGCCACAGATGAAGCTCAACCCCGCCGTGAAGGACATCTTCGCCTTCCGCTTCGAAGACTTCGAGCTCACCGGCTACCAGTCGCACCCGCACATCAAGGGGGAGATATCGGTGTAATTCGGGC
>CAZHYA010000226.1:0-4489 GCA_964536525.1 uncultured Bacteroidales bacterium
AGATGTCTATGGCAGGCTGATTCATACGCGAGAGACGGTCGATGGGGGCACCGAAGAGCGCGGCGGATGAGTTGAGATATGAACACCCTTCGTCACCCAGAAGCGAGAAATCGGGTGTTCCGTCACGCATGAGCGCGGATGGATTACGAGTGTAGTCGAGCCAGACCCGTCGCCCGGAAAGCACCGTCTCACGGTACACGAGAATATCAATGAGCGATGACCCGAACTCCCGGACCTTGCGGATGTCGACGGCGATTAGGTCGGAGGGGATGCCGCCGGCGAAGCCCTGTTCGATGCTGTCGATGGCTTCGAGCACGCCCTTCAGGGCTTCGTGGTGGCGGGCGTTGCTCACGATCACGTCGTCGGCTTCGGGGTCGGTGGAGATCGACCTCACCAGGCTTTCGGTGATCATGCTGATGTTCTCCTTCCGCTTCGCGGAAACAAAAATGCATTCGAACTCCACCATGTCGCGGAAATGCCGTGGCGTTTCCATGAGCTGGTCGATCTTGTTGGCCACAAGGACGAAATGCTTGTCCTTCATGCCTTCCTCGCCCAGCTGCCGCCTGAATTCGTCCAGGCTGGCGTTCACCACATCAAGGCTGTCGGTGCCGTTGATGTCGAAGACATACAGGATGATGCGTGCCTGCCTGATCTTTTCATAGGTACGCTCGATGCCGATGGTCTCGATCCTGTCGCCGGCATCGCGCAGGCCTGCCGTGTCGATGAAGCGGAAGGCCATGCCGTTGATCACGATGGTGTCCTCGATGGCGTCGCGTGTGGTGCCGGGGATCTCGGATACGATGGCCTTTTCCTCGTTGAGGATGGCGTTGAGCAGGGTCGACTTGCCCACGTTGGGCTTGCCGATGATGGCCACTGGGATGCCGGTCTTGAGCACGTTGCCCTCCGCGAAGGAGTCGGCAAGCAGCTTTACCTCGGCACGGATCTCGCCGAGCAAATTGCCAAGCGCCATGCGGTCGGCGAATTCCACGTCCTCCTCGCTGAAGTCGAGTTCAAGCTCGATGAGGCTTGCAAACTGCAGCAGCTGCTCACGCAGGCCCCTGATCTTGCTGCTGAAGCCGCCCCGCATCTGGTCGATCGCCAGCCGGTGGGCGGCCTTCGAGCTGGCCGCAATGAGGTCGCCCACGCCCTCGGCCTGCGACAGGTCCATCTTACCGTTCAGGAATGCCCGCAGGGTGAACTCCCCCGGCCGTGCCATGCGGCAGCCATGGTCGAGCAGCAGCGACAGCACCTTTTGCACGATATACCCTGAGCCGTGGCATGAGATCTCCACCGCATCCTCGCCGGTATAGGAGTGGGGCTGCCTGAACACCGACAGCAATACGTCGTCGATCAC
Organism: uncultured Bacteroidales bacterium; assembly: GCA_964536525.1. Lineage (GTDB taxonomy): Bacteria > Bacteroidota > Bacteroidia > Bacteroidales > B18-G4 > B18-G4. The sequence goes on from CAZHYA010000226.1 coordinate 1,355, forward strand.
CTCCGGGCCGGAGGCGATGGTGCCGTAATGCAGGGTGTGGCTGCCGGCCTTCCGGATGTCGAAACCTTTCTTCTTCGCCGTGAAGACCTTCGCGGCAACCCTGAAGGCGTCCTTGCCCGAAACCCGCAGCACGGCAATGGCCGAACTGCCCGGCGGGGTGGCCAGGGCACAGATGGTGTCGTTGGTGTTTAGCTTCATGTCATTACAAAGATAACACTTAAAATCCCTGTTTGCCAGTAACGGATTCTGAATGTGTGTTTAAATTTGTTTCAGTGCCTGCCCCGAGAACGTGGTGGTTAAATGGTTGTGGTAAAACTAATTTAAAATTGAGAACTCAAAACTCAAAACTTAAAACTGTCCACAGTCTGTCTGCCATCACCCAAAACCAAAAAGTATTATATTTGCCACCCAACTAAACATTTATTCAAATATGAGTGTTCTCGTCAACAAGGATTCCAGGATCGTTGTACAGGGTTTTACCGGTAAGGAAGGGACTTTCCATGCCGAGCAGATGATCGCATACGGCACCAACGTGGTGGGTGGCGTTACACCCGGCAAGGGAGGGCAGATGCACCTCGGCCGCCCGGTGTTCAACACCGTGGCCGATGCGGTGAAGGAGGCCGGAGCCAACGTTTCGGTGATCTTCGTCCCACCGGCCTTTGCCGGCGACGCCATCATGGAATCCGCCGATGCCGGCATCGGGGTGATCATCTGCATCACCGAAGGCATCCCCACTGCCGATATGATCATGGTGAAGGAATACCTCAAGTGCAAGGACTGCCGCCTGGTAGGCCCCAACTGTCCGGTTGTGATCACCCCCGGTGAGGTCAAGGTGGGCATCATGCCGGGCTTCATCCACGAGAAGGGCGTGGTGGGCATCGTGTCCCGCTCCGGCACCCTCACTTACGAAGCCGTTGACCAGCTCACCAAGATCGGTCTGGGGCAGACCACGGCCATCGGTATCGGTGGAGATCCGATCATAGGTACCACCACCAAAGACGCTGTAGAACTGTTCATGAACGATCCCGAAACCAAAGGCATCGTGATGATCGGAGAGATTGGCGGCAACATGGAAGCAGATGCAGCTTACTGGATCAGGGAACACGGTACCAAGCCGGTAGTCAGCTTCATCGCCGGCGCCACTGCACCCAAGGGCCGCACCATGGGCCATGCGGGCGCCATCATCGGAGGGAAGGCCGACACCGCCGAAGCCAAGAAAGCCATCCTCCGCGAATGCGGCATCCACGTTGTGGATTCACCTGCCGATATCGGGAAGAAGATGAAGGAAGTGCTGGGATAATAACGGCCGGGAATAATTATGAATTTTGAATGCTTAATTCTTAATTATTTTATTTAATCCTTTCCCCTTTTCCATATTCCATTTTCCATTTTCCTTTTTCCTTAAAAATTAAGGATCCACGCCCCGCTGAACAATTTACCATATTTTTCCTTCGACTGCCTGGCTTCTTCCAGGCTCTCATGGTCGATGATGCTCACCCGGTACTGTCCCTGTGGATTTCTGAGGATCTTTATCCTTGATCCGTCAACCTGTCCGTGCTTTTCTGCTTCCCTGCTGGCGTCGGCTTCCGACTGGAAGCTGGCAATGATAATGTAGAACCTGTTGGTTGGCGTGCTGACAAGTTCAGCCATTGTTGCAGGAGCGATGTCGCCAACCGCTACCGGCTTCCGTATCCCTTCATCCCTGCAGTGTTCCGGGGCAGGCATGGCGTCGGTGCGTTGTCCCATCCACAGCACTGCATAACTCTTGTATATGCCCACGCCCATGGCGCGCCAGTTTTTCTTCTCCCAGTTGGCGCGGTTCAGGAGGAAGTTGTTGGCTTCATCGATTTTTGTCCAGAAACGGAACACGGTATCCGCATTGGTATCGAAAACCTCGGCATAGGTGAGCTCATAGCCTTCGCCAGGGTAGGAGGCAATTTCTTTGGGCTTGTTGCGGATGCATTCCTCCTGCGGCACATGGATATTATGACAGCAGGGGGTCCAGTCGCCCCGGTCCGACCAGCTGTTGAGGTTGCAGATGCCGGTGTCGGGATGATGGGTGTACAGGTCGATGACGTGTGTACGGGCCACGTACGACAGCGAAGCTGACAGCGGGATGGTTTTCTGGCCGTAAGCTACCCTGTGGGCATTTACAAGCTGGTAAAGGCGGAACTCCTCGGCAGTGATACAAAAGTCGCCGGGGACCTGCCCCTGCCCGCATACCATATTCCCGGAAATAAAAAGCAATGTGGCCTGCAGGATGATCAGTTTCGTAATTCGCATGTTGGTTTGTTTAATTCAAAGATATGAAAATAGTTTTGAGTGTTGAGTGTTGAGTTTTGAGTTAATGAACAATTAATAATTTTCAATTATCAGTGGTACCAATTTCTTGTGGCATCCCTTCAATCCTGATGTGCTAAATTTCAGTTAAAATCAACGAATGATTGCTGAAAGCCGGAAACTGACACCTAACTCAACACTCAAAACTCAACACTCAAAACTTCCAAAGGAAAATTTGCCTTATATTTGAATTCCAAACTGCGATTATGGAAAACCGCCGTTCACATGGTTTCGGCACCGCGCCGGTGTTTTTTACGGCCATCTCCACCATTCTGGGGGCCATTCTTTTCCTTCGTTTCGGCTTTGCCGTGGGCACGCTGGGATTTTACGGGGTGATCCTGATCATCCTGCTCGGGCATCTGGTGACCATCCCCACGGCGCTGGCCATCTCTGAGATCGCGACCAACCGCAGGGTAGAAGGGGGAGGGGAGTATTTTATTATCTCCCGTTCGTTCGGGCTGAATATCGGCGCCACCATTGGCCTGGCCCTGTACTTTTCACAGGCCATCAGCGTGGCCTTTTACGTGATCGCCTTCACCGAGGCATTCGAATTCTTCTTCGACTGGATGGCAGCAAACCATGGTCTCGACCTGCCACGCCAGGCGATCAGCATGCCGGCCATGCTGGTCCTCGCGGCCCTGATCCTTATCCGGGGTGCCAACCTGGGCGTAAAGGCGCTGGTGGTGATCGTGATCATCCTGGCAAGTTCGCTGGTGCTGTTCTTCTTCGGGAGCACGGCATTTGAGGCCGAGCATGGCAGCAGCTTTTTCAGTGGCAACTTTCGCAACAGCGACG
>CAZHYA010000227.1:0-4459 GCA_964536525.1 uncultured Bacteroidales bacterium
GGATGCGATTTTGCACGATGTATATATGGGTGACCATTATGGCGAAAAGCCTCCAGCCCTTCCTCCCCGTTGCGCGCAAGCGTGATGCGATAATCGAGCATTTCAAGATAATCCTGTAATACCATGCTCAGGTTTGGATCGTCTTCAACAAGTAAAATTGATGTTTTTTCCATTTCTAATCGGCTATTGATGCGTTGGTAACTCAACGACAAAGGTGGTTCCTTTGTTCATTTCACTGATGATCCTCACTTTCCCGTGATGCGCTTCTACCATGGTCTTGACATAGAACAGCCCAAGGCCGAAGCCTTTTACGTCGTGGATATCGCCGGTCGGGACACGGTAAAGTTTTTTGAAGATATGCTTCTGGTTCTCCGGGCTGATGCCAATCCCGTTGTCGCTGACGGAGATGATGATGCTGTTGCGACCGTTGCTTGTGCTGATTTTGATGTCAGGGTTCTCGGGCGAGTATTTTATCGCGTTGTCGATGAGGTTGGAGAGGATGTTGGCAAGATGGGTCCTGTCAGCTTCCAGGTGATGGACGGAGGCTCCCAGGTCGGTGCTGATCATCCCTCCCTTGTTCCTGACAGTGACCGAAAAATGCTCGGCCATCTTACGGATGATCCTGTGCAGGTCGGTTTCTTTCAATTTAAGCGTGTATTCGCCCTTCTCAAGCACGGATAGCTGTAACACCTGGTCGACCTGCTGTTGCAGGCGGGCATTCTCATCAAAGATGACCTGTGCATAGCGCCTGGTCTTGTAAGGGAAGCTGTTCACTTCCGACTTCAGTAACATCTCGCTCGAAAGGGGGATGGTGGCGATAGGGGTCTTGAATTCGTGCGTCATGTTGTTTACAAAGTCGGCTTTGATCTGTGTTAGTGTTTTCTGCCTGAACATCAGCTTGATCACCAGGTAAAAACTGATCGTCAGTATGGGGAGAAAAAGCAGCGTAAGGATGATCATCAGGATCATCTCATGTAGCATGGTCCTTTCCTGAAAAGGGAAGAGCAAGCTCAGGTAATACACGTCGCGCTTGTAAATACAGGAAAGAGACACCCTGTGTTTGCTGTCCAGCAGGGCTTTTTCGTGTCCATGGTAAGTCCCCATGACAAAGGACGAGTCGCGTTCGTTGAATACGCCATAGGTGTATGTATCGGCGATTTCCATACATTTGAGCTCAAACACGAGCAGGGAATCGAGTTGCCGGGCATCGATGATCTCCGAAACCGCTTTGTTGACGAATTGGATGGTGTCGCAGGGAGAAAGAATGTATTTTGCCGTAGAGTCGATCTGGGAATCCAGGATCTGGGTCGAAACACTCTTGAGTGCGACCTTCACCCGCTGTCTGAAGAGCTCTTCACGGAGAATCAGTGCATCGTTGACCCACAATGCCTGGGTGGTAATGATCCCGGCAAGTGCGAATACCGCAATGCCAATGAACAAATGGGGCCTCCGCTTTTTCATACAGGACTATAAACACCCGGAAGGCCTGTTCTGTTCATTAACAAATCCTTAACACATCTTAACAGGCCGTTAACAAGCATTACAGACTTGTCGTATTAATTTTACTGCCTGAAACAAATCCTTAACTAATAAAACACTAAGCCATGAAGAAATTGATCCTGGGAATTGCACTGAGCTGTTTCATCGCTTTCGGAACCTTCGCTGTCCAGACAAGCCTTGCTGCCGACAGCAACGTTGAGATAGTAAAGCTCAGTACTGATGACGATCCCGACAAGAACAAGAAAGCACAGGCCACTGCCGACGGAAAAGAAAAGAAAGAAGCCAAGGCATGCGACAAGAGCAAGGTAAACTGCAAGGAAGGTGATGCCAAGTCCGCCACGAAAGCCAAGTGCTGCCCTTCTAAGCCGGCCAAAACAGAATGTAAAAAGGAAGGCGGCGACAAGATTTAATAATTTTTTTCATTAATTAATTTGGTTTTGGCCCCCTGCGAGCGATCGCAGGGGGTTTTTTTGATTGGACAAGCTTTAAATATCTTTTTTCCGCATCACTCCCTGTGCTTGCTGTCGATGATGATGGTCACAGGTCCGCTGTTGACCAGGCTGATGTCCATCATGGCCCCGAATTCACCCGTTTCGACAGGACAGCCCGTGCCGGCTGCCAGCTTGCGGATGAACGTGTCGTAAAGGGGGATGGCGATTTCGGGTTTTGATGCCCTTATATAGGAGGGCCTGTTCCCCTTGCGGGTGCTGGCATGCAGGGTGAACTGGCTGACCACCATGATCGCCCCTTCAACATCCTTCACCGAAAGGTTCATGACCCCTGCATCATCGGGGAAGATGCGTAGGTTGCCGATCTTGTTGCATAGCCAGTCGATGTCGGCCTGGCTGTCGGCATCCTCTATCCCCAGCAGGATGAGGAGCCCTTCGCCGATGCTGCTCCTGGTGTCGCCGCCGATGGATACGGCTGCTTCCGATACCCGCTGAATTACGACCCTCATGATGCCAGTTGTGATACAAACATAGTAAATTCTTAGCTTTGCATGGTCAACAAAAGCCATATGACCATGACCCGACTGAGCGTTAACATCAACAAGATTGCCACCCTGCGCAACGCCAGGGGAGGCAATGTACCGGATGTGATCAAGGCGGCCATCGATTGTGAACGTTTTGGCGCGCAGGGTATTACGGTACATCCCCGCCCCGATGAGCGTCATATCCGTTACCAGGACGTGCTCGACCTGCGGCCGGTGGTAAGGACGGAGTTCAACATTGAAGGCTATCCCGACAGGCCGTTTATCGACCTGGTGACAGGCGTAAAGCCCGAACAGGTGACCCTGGTGCCCGACCCGCCCGGGGTGCTGACCTCCAATGCGGGCTGGGACACGATAAGGAATGCCTCTTTCCTGAAAGAGGTCATCGCCACTTTCAGGGAGGCGGGCATCCGGGTTTCGGTGTTCATCGAAACCGATACGGCCATGATCGAGCATGCAGCAGCAACCGGTGCCGACCGCGTTGAATTGTATACCGAAGCCTATGCCAGGAATTATGCCCAAGGAAAGGAAATGGCGATAAAGGACTTCGTGATGGCTGCGGAAGTAGCCGGCAAAGTGGGCCTGGGCCTGAATGCCGGCCATGATCTCAGCCTGGAGAACCTTCGATATTTCGCGAAAAACATCCCCGGACTGCTCGAAGTCTCGATCGGGCATGCCCTCATCAGCGATGCCCTTTACTTCGGACTGGAAAACACGATACAGATGTACCTGCGGCAAATCCATCCCGACGGGTAGTCGGTTTCTGAACCTTGATATCGGATATCTTTGGCAGGCAGGGGTACGAGGTATTGTGATCGGGCGTCGGGCGTCAGGCATCAGGTCCCGATTCCCGGTTCCCGGGATCGCGGATCCACGAAAAACAATGAAATCGAAGATTTCTGGTTTTTCGGGACATCTGGCATCCGGCATCCGGCATCCAGGATCCAGCACCCAGTTTCCAGTATTCATACTATCTTTGCGCCATGAAACTGCATTTCAGAAAATACGGCAAAGGACGGCCACTCATCATCCTCCATGGCATCTTCGGGATATCCGACAACTGGGTGAGCTTTGGAAAACAGGTGGCTGATCTGGGTTTTGAGGTGTTCATCCCCGACCAGCGAAACCACGGCCGTTCGCCTCATCATCGTGCCCTTACCTATTATGCACTGGTAGACGACCTGGTCGAATTCATTGAACAGCGGAAGATCGATATGCCTGTCATCATGGGCCATTCCATGGGTGGCAAGGTGGCCATGCGCTACACTCTTGAAAACCCCGATGCCGTGAGGGCCCTCATCGTGGTCGACACCAGCATGCGCAGCTATGTTTCGCATACCCACCACCGAAATCTCATCGATGCCATGAAGTCGGTCGAATTTTCAAAAGGGGTCACCAGGCAGGAAGTGGAGATGCATTTGAAGGGCATGATCGACAGCAAACGTATCAGGCAGTTCCTGATGAAGAACCTTTTCTGGAAGGAAAAGGACCTGCTGGGATGGCGCATCAACCTCGATGCGATCGACCTTAACCTTGAATCGATGTACGACGGGGTATTCTACTCAACGGTTTTCAGGAGGCCAGCCCTCTTTATCCGGGGCGGGAAGTCGAACTATATCGTTGAAGAGGATATTCCGGCCATCAGGAAGAATTTCAGCAATATGGACCTGGCAACGATAGCCGAAGGCACCCACTGGGTGCATGCTGATGCCCCGAAGGAATTTTTTGGCCATGTTTCAAGGTTCTTAAACGATCTCGACTGATGGGCGGAAGCAGTGGCCTCAATATGGAACACTACTTTTATGAGCTGCCACAGGAGCGCATAGCGGAATATCCCGTACCCCAGCGCGACCTTTCGCGACTGCTGGTGATGCGGGGCGACAGGCCTGAAGAGGATATTTTCAGGAACCTGCCCGCATATCTTCCTGATGGGGGGATGATGGTATTCAACGATACCAGGGTGATCAG
>CAZHYA010000228.1:0-1030 GCA_964536525.1 uncultured Bacteroidales bacterium
ATGGTTTCGTGACCATAGGAAAAGGCATCAGCATACATAAAAAGTCGTGCCCCAACGCCAGGCGAATGCTCGAAAAATATGGGTACAGGCACATTCGCGTGCAGTGGAAAAGCCATGAAAACGGCAATGCCTTACTCGCCAACATCAGGATCACGGGCGAAGACAAGATCGGCATGCTTGGCGAGATCACGGCAGTGATCTCAAAAGACCTGCGCGTAAACATGCAATCGATCAAAGTGGATACCAAAAACAAAATCTTTACAGGTTATATTAAGATGAATGTCAGGGATGCAAAACATCTTGATGAGCTCATTCATAAACTGCTTAAGATTAAAGGCGTATCCAGGGCTGTCAGGATCGACCGGGCGCCCTGAGGTCAAGATGCGGGATTTACAGGTTACGTAATTGCGGTGAAATAACAATATTGCTGTTAAAATATTGTTAAACCAAAAACAATTGAAAAAAAATTTTGTTTTTTTGTAGAAAATGATTATCTTGTCCCTGTTTTTGAGCATCCTTTTTGAATACAGGAATAAAACCAGGGCACGAACAACAAAAATTGAGTATTTACGTTCTTTATAAAAGTATTTAAAGCATAGGCTATTACCTCTTTCCTTTCTTTAATTCTCTATTGGTTTTTATTCGTGATCAGGGTAATAGCCTTTTATAGAAAACGGCAGCTTCGGCTGCCGTTTTTTTTATCTTTGCCATGACCCGTCATCTCCCTGGCCGGTCATGCATATATGATTGAATGAGACATCATTATTTTTATTTGGCGCTCGGCCTGATGCTGTTTACAAGTTGCGGCGAATCATATGATGATGCCGGAAAAACGATATTCCGCTATAACGAGGCGGCCGGCATCACTTCACTCGACCCCGCCTTTGCCCGCGACCTGGCAAATATCTGGGCCTGTAACCAGCTTTACGACGGGCTGGTTTACCTCGACGAAGACCTGAGGGTAAAACCCGGGATCGCCTCTTCCTGGCAGGTAAGTGACGATGGGACCTCATACACTTTTTTTCTTCGG
>CAZHYA010000228.1:1044-4458 GCA_964536525.1 uncultured Bacteroidales bacterium
AGGCGGAAAGGGCAGGGCTGTCACTGCTGCTGATTTTGTTTATTCCTTTTCACGCATTATCGACCCGGCCGTGGCCTCGCCGGGGGCATGGGTATTCAACAATATCGCCGACAGCGGGATCATGGCTATAAACGACAGCGTATTAAAAATACAACTGAAACAACCCTTTACCCCCTTTCCGGGCTTGCTCTGCATGCAATATTGCAATGTGGTACCAAGGGAGGTTGTTGAACATCTGGGCAGGGACTTCAGAAAATCGCCCGTGGGCTGCGGACCTTTCACCTTTAAATACTGGAAGGAAGGGGTCAAGCTGGTATTGCACAAAAACAACGCGTATTACATGAGCGACAGTTCAGGGGTGCCGCTGCCCTATCTCGATGCCGTGGCCATCACCTTCCTTATCGACAAGCAATCGGCTTTTTTACAGTTTATCCAGGGCAAGATCGATTTCATGTCGGGTATCGATGCCAGCTACAAGGATGAACTGCTCACCCCTGAGGGCAAGCTGAACCCTGCATATGCCGACAGGATCTACCTGCTCAGCGAGCCATACCTGAACACCGAATACCTGGGTATCATGGTTGGCAATGCTGCAGCAGACCCTGCCATTGATCCGCTCCACAACAGGCTGGTCAGAAAAGCCATCAGCTATGGCTTCGACAGGGTGAAGATGATGCGTTACCTGAGAAATAACATCGGCATTCCCGGAAGGGGAGGTATCATTCCTGCCGGGATGCCATCTTTCGACACCACACTGTCGTACGGCTATTCATACAACCCCTTGCTATGCGACAGTCTCCTCGAAGTGGCCGGCTATCCGGGAGGTGAAGGGCTGCCCGCCATTACGCTTACCACCTCGGCCGAGTACCTCGACCTGTGTAAGTATATACAGCATGAGTTGATGCTGCACGGCATCGGCATCGAAATATCGGTAAGCCCCCCCGCAGCCATCAAGGAAATGAAGGCCCAGGCCAAGCTGCCTTTCTTCAGGGCCTCATGGATCGCCGACTACCCTGATGCCGAAAACTATCTGTCACTGTTCTACAGCCACAATTTTTGTCCGGCCGGGCCCAATTACACCCATTTCTCGAACGATGAATTTGACCGGCTCTATGAGGCTTCGCTGGCAACGGTAGATGAGAAGGAAAGATTTGCAGCATACCGGCGCATGGACAGCCTGATCATGGACGAAGCCGCCGTGGTGATATTGTATTACGATGAAGTGCTTCGTTTTGTCAGGAAAGAAGTCAGCGGCCTTGGCAGCAACCCGGTGAACCTCCTAGATCTTACCCATGTAAAAAAGGACCCCGAAAAGGAATAAAACAAAGAAATATGTCATTCAAAAAAATCAATCCTGAAGCGATTACCGGCAACATCATTAAAATGATCGGTCACGAATGGATGCTGGTCACGGCAGGGAATCCGGGTAATTTCAACACCATGACTGCAGCCTGGGGAGGACTGGGTTACCTCTGGAATGAGCCCCTGGCCATCATCTTTATCAGGCCCCAACGGTATACCTATGAATTCACTGAAAAACACGATTTCTTCAGCCTCTGTTTCTTCCAGCGCGAACACAGCAACATCCTGAAATTCTGTGGAACCCGGTCGGGGAGTGGCATCGGAAGCGGGGACTGTTTATTTTGAAGAGGCAAAACTGGTGATCGAATGCCGCAAGGTATACTACCACGACATCAATCCGTCAAATTTTCTGGACGATCGTATAAAAAAGATTTATCCCGGTCAGGATTACCATCGCATGTATTTCGGCTTTATCATCAACTGCCTGAAAATGGATGAATAATGGTGCTGGATTTTGTTATCTAAAATCCATATCTTTACCCTCCTTTATCACTTAAGCAATCCCGCATTGAGCTTTGTCAGGAACATCAGGGAAAAGGCCGGCAGGTATATCCTCAGAAGGGAAGCCTCAGGGGTGCATCGAAACAGGAAGATCGTCAATCTTGATGATGCAACCAGCATCGGGATATTGTACTACCTGCCCGATGAAAATGTTTACTCGAAGATCTCCGACTTTGTAAAGCAGCTTCAGGAATCCGGAAAGAAGGTAAAAGCACTGGGTTATGTCGAAAGCAGGAGGCTGACCGGTCAATTCCTGCCCAGGCTGTCGTATGATTTCCTTTATCCTTCTGGGCTGAACTGGCACTGTAAACCCGTTTCTGATGCCGCAAAGGATTTTATTGATACCGATTTTGACATTCTTCTCGATCTGAGCATGAAGAGTATGCTCCCCCTGCTTTATATCGCAGGTTTGAGCAAGGCTAAATTCAAAGCGGGGTCGCAGAGCGACGACAGGAAACCTCATCTCGACCTTATGATCAGTTTGCGTCAAGGCGACGAGCTTGACGAACTGATCGCCCAGATCAGCTATTACTTATCCATCATAAACAGGAATAATGAAAGAACAAACGATTAAGGGTACAGGGGTTGCCCTGGTTACCCCATTTCACACATACGGCACCATCGACTTCACATCCCTCACCGGCCTTGTAAAATTTGTCGTCGAAGGGGGCGTTGACTTTCTTGTCGCTCTGGGAACCACCAGCGAAGCTCCCGTACTTTCTTCCGATGAAAAGACAGCGGTGCTGAACCATATCCTTGAAGTATCGGAAGGCAAACTGCCCGTTGTGGTTGGAATCGGCGGCAACAACACACAAGGGGTTATCGACCAGATCAAGTCGATGGACTTTGAAGGAATCAGTGCGATACTTTCTGTAGCCCCGTATTATAATAAGCCCCGACAGAAAGGAATATACTACCATTTTAAATCGATCGCCGCGGTGAGCCCTGTCCCGGTGATCCTGTATAATGTTCCGGGAAGAACCAGCTCAAACATCAGCGCCTCCACGACCATAAGGCTTGCCAGGGAATTCAGGAATATTACCGGCATTAAGGAGGCTTCGGGTGATTTTACCCAGATCATGGAGATCATCAGGGACAAGCCCGACGGGTTCAGCGTCTACTCCGGCGATGATGCCCTCACCCTGCCGATGATAGCCCTTGGTGCCGATGGCGTAATATCGGTAGTGGCCAACGCTTTTCCTTCAGCATTTTCAAAAATGGTGAACATGTCTTTGCAAGGCAATTACCAGGAAGCGAGGGAGGTGCATTATTCTCTCACCGAAATCATTGAAACCCTGTTTGAAGACGGCAACCCTTCGGGGATCAAGGCTGCCCTTGAAGTCCTGGGGATCCTGAAAAACAATCTCCGGCTCCCGCTGGTCAAGGCCAACAAAGCCACACGAAACAAACTTGACACCCTGATCAGAAATTACAAATAAAATTCATGGTATTGTTCCAGTATACTTAATTTTGTACCGTAAACAAGAAATTCTATAAAATGCCAAGGAAGATACTGACATTGGTGTGGATCCTGCTGCTTACAGCCACGCT
>CAZHYA010000229.1:0-4390 GCA_964536525.1 uncultured Bacteroidales bacterium
CAGCGGACGGCCGATCCTCATCAGGCCTTTCTCGATCATGCGTGAGATAGGGCTCCTGTTGCTCTTGCAGAGGGCCATGGCCGAATCCACCTTTCCCCCCTTGATGAAATCGCGAATGTTGTTCATGAAATTGCGGTCTTCACGTGAAGCCTTATTGATCGTGAAAAGCCGCTCAATAAAGATGTATACCGCGATGACAGATAAAAGGCCTAAAACAGCCATGATCCATCCACCCTTCAAAACGAGCTCGTAAACGGTCATCGTAATCTCTGTGGGCTCGGTGCCGGCAGCTTCAGCTGCGCCCTGTGCCTGTAATAAAATGCTTATGATCATCTTAAAAGAATTTGCAATAAATGTAGATAGTTCCCGGTCTTCACTCAGTGTAAATTGGCCTGTTTTGTTAACACGGCACTGTTAATATTAACTGATATTGGCTGGTTTTATTATTTAAACTGCAGGAGTTTCTTACAACGTGCATTTGTTGCTGATCCACAGTCGTTAATATATTTATTTATATATATTTCTAAATAACATGCTGATGAGCAACGGTCTCAAATAATTTTTACTTTTGCAGCCATAAATTCCAAAGACCATAGACTATGTTTTTTGTAATGATTGCTATTTTCGTGATCGGGTACGTTGCCATCGCACTGGAACATCCGATCAAGGTCAACAAATCGGCCACTGCCCTGATCCTGGGTGTGCTGCTCTGGGTTTCCCTGGTCATCGGGGGCGAGAGCATCCTGGTCGACACCTCTTCACTCAGGCATTATATCGAAGGGACGATAGGTACCGGGTTCATGGACTGGCTGGTCCATTATAAGCTTATCCATTACCTGGGCGAGATCTCCGAGATCATCTTTTTCCTGCTCGGTGCCATGACCATCGTGGAGCTTGTCGACTCCTTCCAGGGCTTCAGGATCATTACCGACAAGATAAAAACCCTCAGGCGCTCAAAGTTGTTGTGGATCATCAGTATCCTCACCTTCTTCATGTCGGCAGCCCTCGACAACCTCACCACTTCAATTGTGATGGTGGCCCTGCTCCGGAAACTGATCGCCGATAAGAAGGACCGCTGGTTCTATGCCGGGATGGTGATCGTTGCAGCCAATGCCGGCGGAGCCTGGTCGCCCATCGGCGACGTGACTACTATCATGCTCTGGATCGCAGGCCATGTCTCAACCCTGAACATCATGCTGATGACTTTCATTCCCAGCCTGGTGTCGATGATCGTGCCGCTCCTCATCCTTTCCTTCACCATGAAAGGCAATGTGCACCGTCCGAAAGGCAGCGACGGCGACAATGCCGACCTGGTGCCCGCAGCACAGCGTAATGCCATTTTCTTCATTGGTGTTGGCGGACTGCTCTTTGTTCCGGTATTCAAGAGCTTTACACACCTGCCTCCTTACCTGGGCATGATCTTCTCCCTTGGGGTGCTCTGGACCATCACCGAGATCCTGCATGCCAGAAGAAAGAATGATCGTGAAATTGCAGCAAGATACCTGACCATTGCCGGTGTGCTGCGCAAGGTGGATGTCCCCAGTGTGCTTTTCTTCCTGGGTATTCTGCTGGCCGTATCGGCCCTGGCCACTGCCGGCCATCTCATGCTGCTGGCCAGCACCCTCGACCAGCACGTAGGCAATCTTTACCTCATCAACATCATCATCGGGATCCTTTCGGCTGTGGTCGATAATGTGCCCTTAGTGGCGGGTGCCATGCAGATGTACAATTTCCCGCCCGACCATTATTTCTGGGAATTCCTTGCCTACTGTGCCGGTACCGGCGGTAGCATACTCATCATCGGAAGCGCCGCCGGGGTTGCCGTGATGGGCATGGAAAAGATCGATTTCATCTGGTACATGAAGCGCATCAGCCTCCTGGCCCTGTCGGGTTACCTTGCAGGCGCAGGGGTTTATTACCTGCAGGAGGAATCGGGCATCATGCACGGAAAGAAAGATCATGGCGCTGCGGTAGTCAACCTCAACGACGAAGATGCCATCATCGAATATCTTACATCACATGAGTTTTACTGCAATCATGAGAACCTGCATAGCCTTGAGCCTAAAGCGCTTCACAAGGACGGTCTCTACCTAAACTTCATCAAGTTCCACGACCTCAGGGAGGGTAAATTCTATCTTGGCTATAAAAAGATGAGCAGGGAAGGTGATGCAGAAGTTTGGGATGGCACACTGCAACGAAGTGATTTTACCTTCACCAAGTCAGGCGGAAATGCCATCAGCTTCAATCTTTTTGGCAAGCGGTACAAGCTTACCGACATGGGCGAACTGCATGAATTCGGCCTGGAGGAGGGAATGGAATTCCACCGCATCTGGAGCCGGATCGAGCAGGAACACTAAGCTTTCTATTTCATCAGTACATTAGGTCTGAGTCGTTCCGGATGAAGCGTGTGATCGTGTATCATGCTCCTGCGTCCGGAACGATTTTTTCATGCCGCCTATAAAGGTTTTGTAATGGTTCCGGCTGAGTGGTTTTTTCCCGATCCCGTGACCGATCCCAGCACATTGTCCATCCCTTTCAGGCGCAGCAATCCCAGGAAGGCAAACACCATGGCTTCCTTGTATTCGATGATCTGGGGCTCGGGGAGGATGATCCTGAGGCTGCTCATTTTCCTGAGCCTGCCGATGATATGGTCGTTATAGGCCCCTCCTCCGGTCACCAGCATGCTGCCTGTATCCTTATTTTCTGTCGATGCCACTATCCTCGATGCAATATGTTCGGTGAATGTGGCCAGCAGGTCGATGACGGGCCGGTCGCGGTATTTCCTGATCAGCGGCAACACTTCTTCTTCCACCCATTCCCTGCCCAGCGATTTGGGCCCTTGTTGCCGGTAGAAGGGGAGGGCTTCCAACTCTTCCAGAAGGCTTTTATTTAAGCTTCCCATAGAGGCCATCCTCCCTCCCTTGTCGTAAGGTTTTCCGATCCGCTGGGCCAGCTGGTTCAGGATTATGTTCGCGGGGCAGATGTCGAATGCAATACGGTTGCCTTCCTCCTCGTAGGAGATGTTGGCGATGCCACCGAGGTTCAGGCAGAAGTCAAATTCAGGGAAGAGCATCCTGTCGCCCACCGGAACCAGCGGTGCCCCCTGCCCGCCCATGGCCACGTCGGCACTCCTGAAATCGTGAACCACCGTCAGCCCGCAGGCATTGGCGATAGCCGCTCCGTCGCCGATCTGCAACGTGATGCCTTGGGCCGGGTCGTGGAATACCGTATGCCCGTGCGACGCGACAAAATCGGCTTCGAGATCGTAATCCCTGATGAAATCGAAAACTTTTTTCCCGATGAAGTCCCCGTATTCCAGGTTGGCAGCTTTGATATCCTTCTTTCTGGCCTGCGGAAGGCTGAGCAGCCTCTCTCTCCATTCATCGGTATAAGGGATGGTCAGTGCCTCAATGATGTTGAAGTGCCAATGCCCTTCCAGTTCGAAGAAGTTGCAATAAGCCAGGTCGAGACCGTCGTGCGAGGTCCCCGACATAACGCCGATGCCATGATAGGTTTCCACTTTATATCACAGTTTTTTCAGCAATCGTTCAAGTTGCATCCCTCTCGATCCCTTGATCAGGATATGTTTCCCTCGCGGGGGATGGTTGTTCAGCCATGCGGCGGCATGGTCCACATCGGGAAAGGAAACATGGTTGTTGTCAGCGTTGGCCGCAGAGAATTCCGGTCCTATGAGGATTGCAATGGCAGCCTGTCTTTCAAGTTCACTGATGATGGCCTTATGCTCCTCTTCCGACGACGGGCCGAGCTCCAGCATGTCGCCCAGGATGATCAGCTTACCGGCGAAAGCCTGCCTGCCGAAATGCCTGATGGCGGCAAGCATGCTGGTGGGATTGGCATTGTAAGCATCGAGAAAGATGGTGTTGCTGCCGCTTTCAACCACCTGGCTACGGTTGTTGGCAGGTACATAGGATGAAACGGCATCTGCGATATCATCTTCCTCCACCCCGAAAGATGCCCCGATGCAGATCGCAGCCATGGCATTGTAAAAATTGTAGTCGCCGTAAAGCTGTGTCACCAGGCGACGACCTCCCCAATCGATCTCCAGGAAGGGTGATGAGCCGACAATCCTGCCCTTAACGTCGGCGCCGGCATCCGTGCCATAGGTATTAAGGGTTAGCGGTGATGCGAGGCCCGTGAGCAACGGGTCGTCAGCATTTACATATGCCTTGCCTCCCCTCACTTTCAGGAATTCGTACAATTCTGATTTTGCCCGGATTACGCCCTCATAGCTGCCAAAGCCTTCAAGATGTGCTTTCCCGATGTTGGTCACCAGCCCATGTGTGGGCTGTGCGATCCGGCACAGCATGGCTATCTCGCCGATGTGGTTGGCCCCCATCTCCACCACTGCTATTTCCGAGTCGGGCTTAAT
>CAZHYA010000230.1:0-4382 GCA_964536525.1 uncultured Bacteroidales bacterium
CTGCTCAGCCCTGTCTATGCCATATTCGGAAACAGCATCAAGGCGTTCACCCTGTGGGTGACCGCCTTCCTGTTTGGGTTGGGTATGCTGATGGCCCTTTATCTCAGAAGGTATTTTTCGGAGGCAGCATCCATTTTCCTTGTGTTGATATTGATCTACAACCCATGGACGCTCAGCATGAAGCTCGAGGTGATGTCGGAGATCCCCTTTGCTTTTCTCCTGATCCTGTGCCTGTATCTTTTTGAAAAATATGCCAGAGGGCCATTCTGGATGGGGATCATCATTGCCTTGCTTGGAGGCCTGCTCATGTCGGTACGTATCATCGGCGTGGTCTTTCCGGTCGCCGTATTGATATGGGCCATCCGCAAACGGTTTGTGGAAAAAGACAACACTCCCTTTAACAAGTGCGTTTGCGGGTTCCTCGTTGGCGTGGGCTCAATCCTGGTATACATGCTGCTGAACAACCTGGCCTTCGCTGTGCCGCAGGCCGAAGGTGGCTCCTATGCAGGCATCTGGGGGGAAGAGCCGCTCTATGCCACCGTGTTGTATAACCTTGCCTACTATACCGAACAGTTCAAATATTTCTTCTCCCCCTGGGGGGGATCATGGAATTTTCTTCCGCTGATGCTGAAGGCAGCCATTTTCACCTTTACCATGCTGGGGATGATCCGGTCGTTCTTCCGTCGGCTGGAACTTATGGACATGATCGTGATCCTCTATCTCGGGGTGTTGCTCATCTACCCTTATCGCCATGCCGGGATCCGCTTCCTTTTCCCGATACTGCCTTTGCTGGGATTTTACCTGGTGAGGGGATTGCAAACCGTGCAGGTCTTTCCAGCGATCGATAACCATATCAAGACTGTGTTCCTCGGATGCCTGGTGCTGGTCTCCTATCTCAACATGTTCTGGTATACCATCATCAACGACGGCAATACGCTGCCGGGACCACAGGAGAAAGCTTCTGTCGAAGCATTCGATTACATCAGGAACAACACAGCTGCCGATGATGTTATCCTGTTTGCCAAGCCAAGGGTGCTCGCCCTCTATACCGGCAGGCAGAGCCTGGCGAACCATAAGGAATCGGAAGCAAGGCAAATCGCCGAGCTCATCTTCGAATATAAGGTAGCCTATGTACTGACGCACACTGAAATCTCCGACCAGGCGATCCATGATTTTATCCGTGCCCAGGATTATATCTGCGAATACCTTTGGAGCAATGAAAAGTTTGTGCTCTACAAGGTGGTGATGTAGCGTTGAGTTTTAAGTTTTGAGTGAATTATTCTTTACAGGATCATAGTGATCAGTTAATATGGGTCGATGAGTAAAACTGGGAAACTTTTCCGTGCAGCAGGCATGATCCTGCGAAGGCCATACCTGCTGAATAAGGTGCTTGATGACCAGGAAGCCTGGCGCAGGCGTGTTTTCAGGGATCATGGCCTGATTAGCGGCTTTGAGGAGGTCGGCTTTCATGAGCTTTCCCAGGGGAAAGAGATTGTTGTCAGGCCATTTTCGTTCCTCGAGGGAGGCTCGCTGCCTACCGACCTGGCCTTGCTGCGCATGCTGGCCTCGGGCATCAAAAGTTGCCGCTATTTCGAGATCGGCACATGGCGCGGCGAGAGCGCGGCCAACGTGGCGGAAGTGGCCATGGAATGTACCACCCTGAACCTGCCTGCTTCCCGGATGCGGGAAGCAGGATTGCCGGAAGAGTATATCGATCAGCATGCCATGTTCTCAAAGGGGCTGCCCAATGTCACCCACCTCGAGGGAAATTCGCTGGATTTCGACTTCGCGGGACTGAACACCAGCTACGACCTCATCTTCATTGATGGCGACCATCATTATCTTTCGATAAAGAAGGATACACAAAATGTTTTTGCACACCTGGTGCATGAAGGGAGTATCGTGGTATGGCACGACTACGCATGGCAGCCCGGGAATATCAGGTATGAGACCATGGCTGCCATCCTCGACGGGGTGCCTGTAGCCCTTCACGGCAATCTGTATGCCGTGAGGAATACCCTGTGTGCCATGTTTTACCCGGCGCCAGCACGCTCAAACAAACCATCGGTCATTGCGAACAGGGATGAAGCGTTTGAGGTCCGTATCGGAAAGCTACACTAGCCGTTTTGTTACGATGTCTTCTTGACTGCTGATCCCTGATATCCGGCGGTATTTTATACATTTGAAAAAAATACTCTTTATATGCGTTGCTTATTATCATGCCTGCTTTTGTTGCCGGTCCTGGTCGTGGCCCAGCAGCCTGCCCACTACCCGATACATCCTGTTCCCTTCACCTCAGTGTCGCTCACCGATGATTTCTGGATGCCGCGATTGCGCACCAATCATGAGGTTACCATCCCAATTGCCTTCGGGTATTGCGAGTCGACCGGACGTATCAGGAATTTCGAAGTGGCAGGTGGCCTTGTGGATGGCACTTTCTGCACCAGTTATCCGTTCGACGATTCGGATGTTTTCAAGATCGTGGAAGGGGCGAGCTATTCCCTGCAGACCTTCCCCGATCCGGCCCTGGAAGCCTATCTTGATTCGCTGATATACAAATTCGCCATGGCACAGGAGGATGATGGCTATCTTTATACCAACCGAACGATTCTTGGCGACAGCGGCCACGAATGGATCGGGACCGAACGGTGGCAGAATACACACCTGTACAGCCACGAACTGTATAATATGGGGCACCTTTTCGAGGCCGCCGCCGCTCACTATTCGGCCACCGGAAAGCGTAATCTGCTGGATGTTGCCGCCAGGGCAGCCGACCGTATCGATGAAGACCTTGGCTGGGATGCCAAAATATCCTATCCGGGCCACCAGGGGATCGAAATAGGGCTTGTCAAACTATATGATGTGACCGGCGAAAGACGTTACCTCGACCTGGCAAGGTTTTTTCTGGATGCAAGAAGCGACGGCCCGGAATACTGCCAGGCGCATATGCCGGTCACAGCGCAAAGAGAAGCGGTAGGCCATGCCGTGAGGGCCACCTATATGTATTCGGGCATGGCCGATGTGGCGGCAATCCTCAAGGATACGGCATACGTAAGGGCGATCACAGGCCTCTGGGAAGATATCACACACTCGAAAATGTATGTTACCGGCGGCATCGGGGCCAGCGGAGGCAACGAAGGCTTTGCGTAACCCTATCACCTTCCCAATGCCACGGCCTATTGCGAAACAGGCGCCTCGATAGGGTATATATTCTTTAATCACAGGCTTTTCCTGATGCACGGTGAGGCAAAGTATTACGATGTGCTCGAACGAACGCTGTACAATGCCATGCTCTCAGGTGTGTCGCTGAGCGGCGATCGCTTCTTTTATCCGAATGTGCTCGAATCGGATGGCAGCCACGAGCGAAGCGCATGGTTTGGATGTGCATGCTGTCCATCCAATATCTGCCGGTTCATCCCCTCTGTTCCCGGGTAAGTTTATGCTGTCGATGAGAAAGGGATCTTCGTGAACCTGTATATGTCGAACGAGGGGCGTATACTATTCGGCGGCGATACGGTTAAGCTTATTCAAAACACAGCTTATCCATGGGATGGGATCATCAGCATCCATGTCGACACTCAACGGGAGAGAAATATGATGTTGCGGTTGCGCATTCCCGGATGGGCGCAAAACAAGGCTGTTGACGGGAACCTGTATCGTTTTACCCTTCAGTCACGCTTAAGGTTAATGGTGCCGATGCGGCATTCCGGATCGAGGATGGCTATGCCTGCATCGAAAGGTCATGGAAATCAGGCGATCGTGTGGTTCTGACCCTGCCCATGCCCGTGAGGACAGTCATTGCCGATGAAAGAGTAAAGGCCGATAGCAGCATGGTGGCCTTGCAGCGTGGCCCGCTGGTATTTGCCGCCGAATGGGCCGACAACGAGGATGGCAGGGCGCTGAATGTGTTTCTGGAGGATGAGGATGCTGCCACAGTGACAGGCTTTGAACCCGGATTGCTCGGTGGCACGCAAACGATCAGCGTGGAAGGGAAAGCCGAACGCTCGTATTCGGAAGAAGGCTTCATCCTGCAGATGCCTGCAACCATAAAAATGATCCCGTATCATCTTTGGAATAACCGGGGCCCGGGAGAAATGCGGGTATGGATTCCCGTGATCAATATGTGACTCCTCCGGAGTCATGAATTTTTTCTTGTTCCCGTCATAGCCAATGATATGTGATGCCTGCGGCATCATTTCCTGATAATCCTGCTTGCCCGGTGCTGAAGTAAAATACAATATGGACCCCAGCGGGGTCCCATATCTCCGGCATGCTGATCAGGGCAAATATGTGACTCCTCTGGAGTCATGAATTTTTTATTGTCCCTGTCATAGCCAATGATATGTGATGCCTGCGGCATCATTTCCTGATAATCCTGCTTG
>CAZHYA010000231.1:0-1144 GCA_964536525.1 uncultured Bacteroidales bacterium
CGGGCAATTCCTGTTTTGCCGGGCACCAGTCGTGGGCGGCATAGGGCTCGGAAAGCGTCCAGGTGACATGTTGTCACCAGGTTTTTGTTTAGCCGTTGCTGACCCCCGAGAAGAAGCCGCCGGTTGGCGGTGTTCCGTGGTAAAATACCTGCACAATGAAATTGTCGCCCTGGCTCAGGCTGGCCGGCAATTCCATAAAAATGTGGTTATTGGTATGCAGGGTGGAAACCATCACCCCGTCGACAAAGGCGGAGTCGACCACCATGCCGTCGGTGTATTCGAGGGCGAGGGTGTCCATGCTGGTGGCAGCCACTTCGGCATGGATGGTCACATTGCCGGCAATATCGATGGTATTGGGATCAACTTCTATATCAAGAAAGTAGAATTTTACATCATAATCCCATAAAAGGTCGCTCTGGTAATAGAATATCGCGTCGGCCCCTTTATGCTGTTGTGTTTTGGCATGGCTGCAGCCATGATGGACGTCGGTCGATTCGTTCCACTGTGCAAATGCGGCCGTGGCCATAAAGAAGAAGGCAGTTAAGAAGATGAGTTGTTTCATTGTGAAAGTTTTTTTTGAGATGGCAAAAATAGCTATAAACATAACATATCAGGATGATCATTGTTTATATGGTTGTAAATTGTATCATTCTTACCCAATTTGGCGGTAATCAGCCGGCGGTCAGGAAACATTTCGGCAATGAATGATTAACTTTGCAGAAAATACTGAAATAATTGCGTTCAACCGGCCGTTCAGGTACTGACGGAAGCAAACATGCACGAAAACTACAACATACTGATCAGCAAGCTGCACCGCTTCATCCGCAAATATTACCTCAACAGGATGTTACAGGGGGGCTTGTGGTTTGTTGCGGTGTTTACCCTGTTTTTCCTGTTGGTGAACGCCTTCGAATACTATTCGTGGAGCGGTCCTTCAGTACGCACCCTGATCTTTTATTTCTATCTGCTTGTAAATGCCCTGATCCTTATCCGCCTGGTGATCATACCCATGCTTAAGCTTTTCAGGATCGGGAGGGTGATGGGTGATGAGGAGGCCGCCATGCTGGTGGGCAGGCATTTTCCGGAGGTCAGCGACAAGCTTGTCAACACCATACAGCTCAAGAAATTGAGCAGGGAGCATGGA
>CAZHYA010000231.1:1154-4381 GCA_964536525.1 uncultured Bacteroidales bacterium
GAAGCCGGCATCGACCAGGAGACCAGATCCCTGCACCCTGTGCCCTTCCTCAGGGCCGTCGACCTGAGGAAGAACAGGAAATACCTCAAATATGCCATCCCTCCCTTACTGGTCCTGCTGGTCCTGCTTTTCGCCTCCCCTTCCATCATCACTGAACCCTCGAAAAGGCTGATCAGGCACCGTGTTCCCTTTGAGCGGCCCCTGCCTTTCAGGCTCATGGTGATGGATGAACCCCTGCAGGCCATACAGCATGAAGATTTCACCATCCGGGTAAACATTGAAGGGGAAGCGCTTCCCGCCGAAGTGTTCTTCTCTGCCGGCGACAACAGCCTGCCATTCAGAAAGGAGCCGGCAGGCCTCTACAGCCATACCCTCCACAATCTGCAGCAGGACCTGCGGTTCAATATTATTGCCGGCGACCATACTTTCGGTCCTTACTACATCAGCGTGCTGCCCAAGCCCGTCATACTTTCGTACGAAGCCAGCCTCGACTATCCTGCCTACACCGGAAAAAAGGATGAGGTGTTCATAAATACCGGCGATTTTATCGTGCCTGAGGGCACGTCCATTGCCTGGAAGGTGATCACCCGCGACACAAGGGAGGTGATCTTCCATTTCCCTGACGACACCACGGTAGTACCTGAATCGGGATCGAATGCCTTCACCCTGGAAAGGATGATGAAAAAAAGTATGATCTATGCCATCACCGCCACAAACGAGCACCTGGCAAACCCCGACACGATGGCCTATGCCATCACGGTGATCCCCGACACCTACCCTACAGCGGTATTTGAGGAATTCCGTGACTCGGTATATGAGAAGCGGCTCTATTTCAGGGGACAGATCAGCGATGATTACGGATTCAGCGACCTGAGCTTCAACTACGAATTTATGAACCACTTCGACTCGGCCAGGTCGGAAGGGAAAGTTTACCGTGAACCGGTAAGTTTCAGCACCGGCACCACCAGGCAGATGGTGTTTCACCACTTCGACCTTAATATGCTGGGCATCCGCCCGGGCGACGAGATCGCCTATTACTTTGAGGTGTGGGACAATGACGAGGTGAACGGGCACAAGAGCAGCCGCTCGCACAGGATGATATTCAGGGCGCCCTCGCTGGAGGAGATCAACGCGATGACCGATGAAGGCAACCGCGAGATCAAGGATGAGATGGAAGACATCATCAGGGAGTCGCGCATGCTGCAGAATCAGATCGAAAAGCTCAACAAGCAGCTGATCAACAAGGAAACGCTGAGCTGGCAGGACAAGGAACAGATCCGCAGCCTGCTCGGGCAGCAGCAGCAACTGAACAACCGGCTGGAACTGCTGCAGGAAAAGAACCTGGAGAAAACAAGCCGGGAGCAGGAATACAGGGAGACGAGCGAAAGCATATTGCAGAAACAGGAGCAACTGCAGGAATTGTTTGATGAGGTGATGACCGATGAGATGAAAAAACTTTTTGAAGAATTGCAGAAAATGCTTGATGAACTGCGCAAGGAAGACATCAGCGAGATGCTGGAAAAGATGCAGATGAGCGCCGAAGACATAGAAATGGAGCTCGACAAGAACCTTGAGCTGTTCAAACAGCTTGAGTTCGACAAAAAACTGACGGAGGCCATCGAGCATTTGAGGGATCTGGCCGAAAGGCAGGAAGCGCTTTCGGAAAAGACCACCGGCCGGGAGCAGGAACGTGAGCAGCTTTCGGATGAACAGGAAGGGCTGAACGAGGAATTCGATAAGGCGCGTGAGGAACTTGATGCCCTTGAAAAGCTCAACCAGGAGCTGGAGGAGCCCCATCAGCTTGAGGACACGGAGCAGATGGAGGAGGGCATACAGCAGGAGATGGAAAACAGCCTTGAAGAGTTGAACAGCGGGAGCCGTAAGAAGGCCGGCGAATCGCAAAAGAATGCCAGCGGGCAGATGAAGGAGATGGCGCAGATGCTCTTTGATATGCAGATGCAGATGGCGCAGGAATCCAATGCCGAAGACATCCGGGTTTTGCGCGAGATCCTCGAAAACCTGCTCGTTGTTTCCTTCGGCCAGGAAGCACTCATTGAAGAGCTGAACGGCACCAACATTGCCGATCCCAGATACCAGGAAATCATTAAGAAACAGTTTGGGATCAAGGACAATATGAAGATCATCGAGGATTCCCTGTATGCGCTCAGCAAGCGGCAGATCATGATACAGCCTTTTGTAAACAAGGAAGTGGACAAGATCAACCAGAGCATTGAAGAAGCCAACGGGCACCTTCAGGACAGGAGAAAGGGCAATGCCTCCTCATCGCAGCAATATGTGATGACAAGTGTGAACAACCTCGCGCTGCTGCTGTCGGAAGCCCTGGAAAAGATGCAGCAGATGCAGAACATGGACATGCCGGGAGAGTCGAGCTGCCAGAACCCCGGAGGCAAAAAGCCCGGCAGCATACCCAAGAACATGGGCGACTTGCAGAAACAGCTCAACGCCCAGATGCAGCAT
The DNA here is from genome assembly GCA_964536525.1 of uncultured Bacteroidales bacterium. Lineage (GTDB taxonomy): Bacteria > Bacteroidota > Bacteroidia > Bacteroidales > B18-G4 > B18-G4. The sequence goes on from CAZHYA010000231.1 coordinate 3,633, forward strand.
CTTAAGGACGGGGAGGGCAAACAGGGCCAGCAGGGTAAGAAACCGGTGAACGAGCAGGTCGCAAGGAGGGCGGCCCAACCGAGGCGCGAACCTCGATACGAAACCTGGACGACGACTCACTCGCGATCTCTTCGCGAACCTCGGGTCTGTGCACTCCAACAACGGCATCCTCGGAGATCGTCTCGTCATAGGCATCCCGCCATGTGACTACGATATCCTCCGAAACCTCTTCGGCACGACCTGCCGAAGCGGCCAGAAAAAGAATGATCGACAGTGCTAGTAAAAATCGCGGCGACGGCGCCGCCGGGTCAGACGATGATCCCATCTTGGAGCAACCGATCGAGGATCCGGCAGGTGTCGAACCTGGAGAGGCCGGAGATATCCAAGATGTCCTCGAAGGTGCCGAACCCGTCAATTCTGGACAGGATGAAACCGGTCTGCGGATCGAGATCCCGCCATATGAGCTCGTGATTGGTGACCGCGATCTGCGGAACTCTATCGAACTGACCAATTCGAGACTCGTACATCCTCATCAAGGTGTCCCTGGCCTCTTCTCTGATTCTCGCAGCCTCGAAATTGCCCGGGTCCGACTTCAGGACCTCCTCGGCCCTGCTCAAGGCCCCCGTGAAGTCCCCGACCTCGAACAGCTCCCGGGGGCTTCCCTCTCCCGCCGGAACCTTCTCTTGCCTCGGGAACGGCCTGGACTCTTCAACTGCTGGCTCATCGATGATCGCCGAGGGAGACGGGGA
>CAZHYA010000232.1:0-4380 GCA_964536525.1 uncultured Bacteroidales bacterium
TGGTTTCGTAGAATACGAATTCCGGCGCGTAGGGATTCATCAGGTCACGGCTCCAGGAAAAGTCTTTCGCATCTAGCCCAAGCTGTTTCAACAGGGTTTTCGGGATATCCACCTGCGAGGACAGGCGGCTGATGGTGCTGCCCCTGTATTCGGGCCGCAGCACCTCGCCATAGAGGAGGAGTGGGATATGCCGGTACTGGGGCGAATGTACGTCCCAGTGCCGGTATGAATTATGGCTGTGGTCGGCCATGATGATGAAGAGGGTGCTGTCGTACCAAGGCTTTCCCGCAGCCTTGCGGAAATAATCGCCCAGGCAGCTATCGGTATAGAAGGCTGAGTTGATGTATTCATTTTCGCTTCCGCCCCAGTCGAGCACCTTGCGCATGGGCTGGTCGTCGGGCGAATGGGTGCTGAGCGTGAAGACCACCGAAAAGAATGGCTGCGGCAAGCGGTCGAGCTCACGGAGATGGTGATCGAAGACGTATTCGTCGTGAACCCCCAGCTTTCCCTTCGGGATGGATTCGTCGAAGTCGTAAATTTCCGTCATCTCATCGAAGCCTGCGATGGAAAGGTATGACTTGATCCCGCCATACATCAGGTGCCCCCCGAAATAAAATGAGCTGTGGTATCCTTCCGAACCCAGTTCCTTTATAAGGCTGGGGAGCCGGGTCACCTTGTCGAGGGTATGGGTGATGGCCGTGATGGGAGTGGCCGGGAATCCCCCGAAGATCGACGACATGGCCTGCTCGGAGCGGTTGCCGCTGGCATAAAAGCCCGTGAACAGAAGGCCGCTGTCGGCCAGCTCCTCAAATTCGGGCGTGATGCCTTCTTCACCGCCAAGGGAATGGATAAGGTCGGCCGACCAGCTTTCCATCAGCAGTACCACGATATTCGGCCGTTCAATGGTAAACAGGCTGATGGTAGTGTCCTGGCCGGTGCGGTTGATCCTGTCGACCATCTCCCGGGCCTTCGTGTCATCAAAGAACTGGTATGGGTTCTCATCCATAAAGCGGTAATTGTCGAGGGTGCTGAAGGTGAAACTGTAGCCTGAGTTCACCGCTGCCAGGTTCAGGATGTCGTGATTGGAATAGTATGCCTGGCTCTGCGTGATGGGAATGGCCTGAACGCCCCCCCTGATCCCCAGGAAGAGCAGGACCGGGGTAAGCAGCAGAAAGGCAATGCTTATAAGGTAATTCCGCCTGGACTTGCTGATGCTTGTATAGCAATATTTACGGTAAAGGAAAAAGCTCAGCAGCACGACGCTGAGGAAGATGAGTACGAGGAGTATGAACTGCCAGGTGGATGCAGAGTTATATACCTCGGCGGGATGCGACAGGTAATTCAGGGCCTTGTAATGCAACTTGGTCTTCCATTCGCTGTAAATGCCCAGCTCGGCCGTAGTGATGAGGGAATAAGCCACGATCACGAGGAGGGTGTAAGCCTTGTTCAGCACATCGGTGAAGGGAATGTTGATGAAGGAGCGGAACAGCAGCAGGAAGAAGGGGACGACCAGGATATAGCAGGCCGTGGATACATCAAGCCTTAATGCATGCCAGAAGGCTGCAAGCACCTCTCCCGTTCCGGGCTCTTCAATGGCGACCAGATGGCTGTGGTAAACAAGAAAAATCGCCCTGTTCAATGCAAAAAAGAGCATCCAGAAAATGAACTGCCTGGTTATGGAAGCGAAGACCCTCAATATCGAGCTGGTTAACGCGGGCAAAGGTAACAAAATGACGATTATGCCATAAGTAAATTTCGCGGGTAAACACGGGATCGGTGTTGTTCTATAAAATACATCTATCTTTGTGCATATTTAAACTGGTTAAAAATAACTATATTTACATGCCCTGATCAACAGATATATTTCGCAGGGCCATGTTAACGAGCGAGCAGTTGAAGTCATAAACAAATCCATATGATAAAGAAAGTACTCGTAGCCAACCGGGGGGAGATTGCCGTAAGGGTGATGCGTTCGTGCCGGGAGATGGGGATCGCCTCGGTGGCCGTTTACAGTGAGGCCGACCGTGCGGCCATGCATGTCCGCTATGCTGATGAAGCCTATTTTATAGGCCCTGCATCTTCGGCCGAAAGCTACCTGGTTGTCGACAAGATCATTGATGCAGCGAAGCGCAGCGGGGCCGACGCCATCCATCCCGGGTATGGCTTCCTTTCGGAGAATGCTGCATTTTCGGAGCGCTGTAAAAAAGAAGGCATCGTATTTATCGGGCCCTCGCCCCATGCCATCAGGACGATGGGCGACAAGATCACGGCCCGCAAGACCATGATCAAGGCCGGTGTGCCGGTCGTGCCCGGCAGCGACCTGATCCGCGACGAGGCTGATGCGGTTGATAAGATCCGGAAAATCGGGCTTCCGGTCATGGTAAAGGCTTCTGCGGCAAGGGCATGCGCCTGTTCAGCGACGAGAAGGAGATCGTCAGTTCCATCCGTGCGGCACAGTCGGAAGCCAAAAGTGCTTTCGGCGATGACGCCATCTATATCGAAAAATATATTGAATCCCCCCATCATATCGAATTCCAGATACTGGGCGACAACCACGGCCATGTGATCCACCTGTTCGAACGTGAGTGTTCGGTGCAGCGTCGTCACCAGAAGGTGGTGGAAGAAACCCCTTCGCCCCTGATGACCCCTGAAGTGAGGGAAGAGATGGGGAAATTTGCCGTTGCGGCTGCCAAAGCAGTGAACTACAGCGGTGCCGGCACCATCGAATTCATCGTCGACGATAAGCTTAACTATTATTTTCTCGAGATGAACACCCGCCTGCAGGTGGAGCATCCCATCACCGAGAGGGTGGTGGGTGTCGACCTGGTGAAGGAGCAGATCAGGATCGCAAGCGGCCTGAAACTGGAAATCAAGCAGGAAGAGCTGAGCCAGTACGGTCATGCCATCGAATGCCGTATCTATGCCGAAGACCCTGAAAACAACTTCATGCCGAGCCCCGGCGTGGTCAGGCACATTACCGAGCCGCTGGGTCTGGGGGTCAGGCACGACGGTTATGTATACGAGGGCTACGAGATCCCCATCCATTATGATCCCCTGATCAGCAAGCTGATCGTATGGGCCGGGACCAGGGAGGAGGCCATCGCAAGGATGCGCAGGGCGTTGTATGCCTACAAGATCACGGGGGTGAAGACATCCATCCCCTTCCTGGAGCGCATCATGGAAACGCCCGATTTCGTGGAGGGAAAGTACAACACCCATTTCATCGAGAAGAACAGGCAGTTCCTGATGCTTCCCGCCAGGCACGACAAGAACATTGAAGATGTGGCCATCATCGCAGCGTATGTGGACCACCTCGACAAGCTGGAGAAATTGCAGGCCGGCGCACCTTCGAAAAATGGGAGCAACAACTGGAAGAATTGTGCCCGCAGGCTGAGTTTTAACAGGCTTTAGAAAAATCACCGGTATGCCGACAGAAATAAACATTAATGACAGAAATGCCCTTGTGGAGGTTATCAGCCGCGACGGTAACAATATCGTCATCAGCATCGACGGCAAAAGGTATGATGCCGATGTGCTGATGGTTGAAGAAGGCGTTTACTCCATCCTGATCGATAACAAGTCGTATAATATCGAACTGGTGCAAACCGAGGGAAAGTCATACCTTGTAAATACCTATTCGAAATCGTACAATGTGGAGATCGTGGATGCCGAAAGCAGGTACCTCAGGGGCAGGCGCCGGACCGATGCACACGAAGAAGCGGTGATCTCCAGCCCGATGCCGGGAAAAGTGGTGAAGATCCTTGTGAAAGTTGGCGATAAGGTTAAGGCAGGCGATACGGTCATCATCGTCTCGGCCATGAAGATGGAGAGCGAATACAAGGTGAAGAAGGACCGCACCATCAAGGAGATCAAGGTAAAGGAAGGTGATACCATTAAGGCCCACCAGCCGCTCGTGGTAATTGAATAACTGGGTTTATAACATTTTGGTAAATCAAAAAAACAACACATGTCGATAAAAGATAAATTCCGGGAATTTGAGGAAAGGAATGAAAATGCCGAATTGGGTGGCGGCATTGAACGTATTGAACGTCAGCATAAGGCTGGCAGGAAGACTGCCAGGGAGCGTATTAAAGATCTTCTTGATCCGGGGAGCTTTGTGGAGATCGACAAGTTCATGACCCATCGCTGCAACGACTTCGGGATGGAAAAGAACAAGATCTCCGGCGACGGTGTCGTTTGCGGCTATGGCAAGATCGACGGCAGGCTCATGTATGTCTTTGCACAGGATTTCACCGTTTTCGGTGGCACCCTGAGCCGCGCCAATGCCGACAAGATCGTAAAGGTGATGGACCTGGCCATGAAGATGGGGGCGCCTGTTATCGGCCTCAACGATTCGGGAGGTGCGCGTATACAGGAAGG
>CAZHYA010000233.1:0-4375 GCA_964536525.1 uncultured Bacteroidales bacterium
TCCACAGCACCCAGCACCCATTATAAGGCATCAAGAAACAAGGCCGGCAGAAAACTACCGGCCTTTGATATTTGTGATATCGTCGATTATTCGATGACGAGTTTTTGTGTGGTATAACCGTTCGCGGTTTCGATCCTCAGGAAGTAAACGCCTGATCCGATACCGGAGGTATTAACGCTGGCTGAAGTGCTCCCGACCGGGATATCTTCCACGGCCTGTCCGATATGGTTATAGATGGTCAGCCTGTCGATATTGAGGTTGGCCTTAACATGAACCATATTATTGGCGGGGTTGGGATACACGAGCATTTCTATTCTTGTATCGTTATCCTCACCGATCCCGATACCGCTGACCACCGAAAGGTGAACCGGTACTTCGAACACCTGGTTTTCGGGGTCGTTGGTCACGAACACCAGGTCGGCATAATAATCGCCGATCACGAGGCTGGAAGCGTCGAAGGTTACTTCGACTTCATCCATGTTTCCGGATGTGACGGTGCCTGAGGCAGGATCGGTGGAGAGCCATCCTTCGATGGGATCGCCCTGCAATACGCCCTGGATGTTCCAGTTGGCATCGATACCGGGAGCAAGGTGTCCCCAGCCCGGGCCTGTGCTGATCCAGTCGCCGTTATACACGGCCGGACCGCCATCGGTACCGATCGGGTGGGTCAGGGTGGTCTGGTTCACATAGCATGCGATCCAGAGGTCTTCACCGGTTACCGGGATCGGGTCGGGAAGGATAACCTCGTTCCAGTCGAGCATGAGCGGGCTGAAAGCTTCTTCCACCAGCAGGTCGCCGGGCAGGTAGTCGAGGTTCATGCCATACACCTGTACGGCAAGGTCGTCGGCCGGAGCCGGGTCGTTGATGAATACGCGAACCTTATAGAGTTCCATTCCTGCGTAGGGGTTCACCACGGAAGCAGGGAATTTGGCGGCAGCGCGCCATGCGCCAGGGGCGGTGAGTCCAACAGAGCTGGCGTTGGGACCGTCCCAGTTGAGGGTTACGTCGTCGGTAGCCGGTGCAGCGCCACCCGGTTTCGGCAGCTCGATCATTTCAAATTCGGCATTGCCTTTGGCAAAGATCATGCTGTTACCTGCCGGGATGATCACTTCGTCCTTTTTGCCGGTGACATCATAGACGACAGAGATCATATAGTTGAGGTCGGCACCGCCAACGTTGGATACGTTCATCATTTCGGTTTCGCTGTTGCCTGTACCCACTTCCGGTTCGAACGACAAGGGATCCACTTCGATCATGGGATCCGTGGCTCCGCCAAGTTGCTCGTATGAAACATCATCAAAGTAGTACAAGGGTACGTCGCTGCCCTGTGCACCGGCGAAGAAGTCGACACCACCAAGCTGGTTGGCACCGGGACCCCCGCTGGCCTGTGTGCTCCAGGTCCAGGTATGGACCACCTTACCTTCGAGATACATTTCTGCCACATCGGCATCGAGATCAATGAAATGGCCAATTTCGAGCCATGTGTCCTGGTCATAGGTAAAGCTGATGGTGGCTCCGTCGGCATTGAGGTCGGCGGTACCGTCGGCATTGAAATATACCTCCACGGCCCATTCCACGCCGGGAGCTTCGAAATGCTGGAAGTTGTAATATCCTGCATATCCGGCAGGGATATACATCATCCAGTCAACGGCAAACTGCCCTGCTGTCTTGTCGCCAAGTTTCAGGATGAGGTCGGTGGAACCTTCCACCTGGGCAGAGTTGGATCCGCTGAATGCCTGGTCATCAACGATAAGTGCATCTTCGGCTGAGCCCGGGTTGTTGCTCCAGGTGGTAAACCAGGTCGGATTCACTACCGCTACATAGTCGCCCACGGTATAGGATTCGAAATCCTCGAACAAGAGGGGTTCAAAGATCTGCTGGTACAGCACATCATCCATGTAATACAGGGGGTCGTCGCCCGTTGGCGCTCCTGCGTATACATTGAGGGCCCCGAGCTGGTTGGCACCGGCACCGCCACTGGACTGGGTGCTCCAGGTCCAGGTGTGGATCATTACACCGTCCATCCAGATCTCGGCCACGTCGAGGTCCATGTCAACAACATTGACGATCTCGACCCATGCAGCCGGTGTATAGGTGAAAGGCGTGGTATTGCCATCAGTGCTGATCTCGCCCGTACCGTCGGATGCAAAGTAAACCTCCACGGCCCACTCGGTACCTACGGCTTCATAGTGCTGCAGGTTATAATACCCACCATATCCGCTTTCGATATAATAGGCGAAGGCCACCTCAAATTTTCCGGCCTGTTTGTCGCCAAGCGGAAGCACGAGGTCGGTAGTACCGTCAACCTTCACTGATTTTGTCGGGCTCAGGGCGTAATCATCACTGATCAGGGCATCTTCGGCCGAACCGGGATTGTTGCTCCAGGTCGTCCAGTCAGGTGATTGAACAGCGAGGTATTCGCCCACATTGTAAGATTCGAAATCATCCTGGTAGATCACGCTCTGGGCAAAGGAACCCATGCCCATGAAAGCGATCGTCAGGAGAAAGAGAAAAGTTCTTTTCATTTTCTTAAGAATTTAGTTAATAATAGGGATTATCATTGCAAATATAATAAAAATGAATTCAGCAAATTTTTTTATTCGTGAGACCCGGATTTCAGAAGTGGAGTCCGGCGAAACAATTACCAATGTGATGTTCGATGTCCGATTTTCCGTTCAGCGATGTTCAGGGACATACAATGAATTGAAGGTATCGTAACGGCAAATCAGTAAATCAGTACATTTGCATCCATTTCATGAACCCGACACGCACATACCTGCCCTGGCTGATCTACCTCGGACTGGTGCTCACCTGGGGGAGTTCCTTCATCCTGATCAAACAGGGACTGGAAGGCTTTTCCGGCGACAGCAGCATTGTGGGCGCCCTGAGGCTGGTGGTCACCTTCATTGTGTTGCTGCCTGTTGCCTTAATGCGTTTAAAGAAACTTGAAAGGAAGCACTGGATGCTCCTCCTTTTGATCGGCATCATCAGCAATGCCGCCCCGTCATTTTTATTCGCTCATGCCCAGAAAGGCATCGACAGCAACACGGCGGGCATCCTGAATTCGCTCACCACCCTTTTTACGCTTCTCATCGGCCTGGCATTCTTCAGGCTCAGGACCAGGTGGTTCAACATTGCCGGGGTCATTTCCGGGCTGGTGGGGGCTGCGGGGCTGATCTATTTCAGCGGCAACGGCGATTTTGCGTTCAACTTCAGCTACGCGGTATTCGTCCTTCTGGCTACCGTTTGCTATGCCACCTCGGTCAACATCATCAAGACCTACCTCGAGGACCTGGATGCCGTGACCATAACGGCGGTCAGTTTCCTGCTGATCGGCATTCCCGTGAGCATTTACCTGTTTCTCTTTACCGATTTCATCGGCCAGCTCTCGGCAAGCCCGCAGGCATGGGAAGGCCTGGGTTATATCAGTATCCTGGGTGTGGTTGGCACGGCGACGGCCCTGGTGTTCTTCAACAAGCTGATCAAGATGAGCAGCGCCCTCTTTGCAGCGTCGGTCACCTACCTCATTCCCGTGGTGGCCATTGCCTGGGGCTTTCTTGACGGAGAACATTTCGAATGGAACTACATCTTATGGGTGGTTCTCATCGTCGGAGGGGTCTATCTGGTCAACCGTAAACGCCTCGGTTCGAAAAAAAACATTTAAAACCTTTGCACTATAATTTTTTTTACTAATTTTGCACTCCGTTTTTGACAGATAAGTAATAAGAAAACTAGTGATGTACGCAATAGTAGAAATAGCAGGACAGCAATTCAAGGTGGAGAAGAAGCAGGAGATCTTCGTGCACAGGCTGGAAGGAGAAGAAGGTTCGAAGGTTGATTTTTCGGAAGTAATGCTGATCGATAATAATGGCAAGGTCATCGTGGGCACGCCCCTGATCGACGGGGCCCTGGTCAGTGCCAGGATCCTTGAGCACATGAAAGGCGACAAGGTCCTTGTATTCAAGAAGAAACGCAGGAAGGGATACCAGAAGCTCAACGGGCACCGTCAGTACATGACGAGGCTTGTCATCGAGAACATCCTGGAAAATGCGCCCAAAGCTGAAAAGCCTGCTGCAAAGGAAGAAGCGAAAGAAACGGCACCCGAGGCCAAACCAGAACCCAAAACGGAAAAGACTGATACGAAGAAAGAAGAGAAGAAAGCCGCACCCAAGGCCAAAGCGAAGCCCAAGGCAGAAAAACCTGCCGAAGAAAAGAAAGCGGCAGCCCCCAAAAAGCCTGCAGCAGCAAAGAAGGCAGCACCCAAGGCAACAAAGGAAGAGCCCGGGAAAGTAACGAAGAAAGCTGCACCCAAGGCAAAGAAAACCGACGAAAAAGAAGACAAGTAAGTAAAAAAACACAACGAAACAATATAACA
>CAZHYA010000234.1:0-3519 GCA_964536525.1 uncultured Bacteroidales bacterium
AGGCTGCCGCAATGAGCCCGATAATGAAGGTGACGCCCGCAACAGGCCCCAGGTATTGAAGGGCGACGGTCGGGAACAGGTCGTCGGTGGTGCCAGGCACCGGGAAGTTGTCAAGGCCTGAAGCATAGATCCACAATACCGCTCCCAGGCCAAGGAAGAGGAGGTTGGCTGGCACCAGAGAGGCACTCAGCATGTACACATTCTTTTTGGCATCTTTGATGTTACGGCACGAAAGATTCTTCTGCATCATGTCCTGGTCGAGTCCGGTCATGACTATGGCGATGAACACCCCTGCCAGGAAATCCTTGACCATGAAATGCCTGTCGCGCCAATCGGTGATGAACATGCGGCTGTATTCACTGTTTCTGACATCATGAACAAGCTCGCTGAAGTTCCATCCCATCTCATTTGAGATGAAAACCACAGTCAGCACAACAGATACCAGCATAAAGGTGGTCTGCAGGGTGTCGGTCCATACAATGGTCCTGATCCCGCCCCTGAAGGTATAGAGCATGATCAGGAGGATGAACAGTGCTACCGTGGCCCAGAATGGGATGCCCCAGGCATCGAACACAAAGAGCTGCAATACATTGACGACCAAAAACATCCTGAAGGAAGCCCCGATGATCCGTGAGACAAGGAAAAAACCCGCACCTGTCTTATATGACCAGAAGCCGAACCTTCCTTCCAGGTAAGTATAAATTGAGGTAAGGTTGAGCCTGTAATAGAGCGGCAACAGTACGTTTGCGATCACATAATAACCTAGCAGATAGCCCAGCACGATCACCATATACGAAAACTGCGTGTTGGCCACATCGCCGGGGATGGAGATGAAGGTCACCCCGCTGAGCGATGCGCCAATCATGCCATAAGCAACGATATACCATGGCGAACGGCGGTTTCCAACCATGAAGGTTTCATTATCCGACCTCCTGGAAGTGATAAAGCTGACGGCAAACAACAATACCGTGTACAGGGCAAAAGCGGTAAATATGAGGGTCGGGGTCAAGGTGAGGGACTGTTATTTATCTGTTTTTAATTGAAGTTATGGTAAAAAAGATAAGTTTTTTGTTTGTTAGGGATCGCTGACGAAGGCCAAAAGGGACCTGAAGCGATAATCAAAATGATTATCCGCTATCTCCTCATTATCAGGTACAATGAGAACGCGCACCATCCCCAGCCTGCGGCCGAATTCCATGTCGTTCAGTCCGTCACCCACCATGACCGACCTTTCAAAGTCTATTTCAGGAAAGTCTTCCTTCGCCTGCAGGGCCATGCCTGTATTTGGCTTTCGGCAATGGCTGTTGTCCCTGTCAAGGTTCGGACAGTGATAGATCTTCGTGATGCGTCCCCCGGCTTCCTGTATGCCAGCGATCATAAGGTCGTGAATGATCCGAAGGTCTTCTTCCGTCATCAACTCTTTCCCTATCCCCTGCTGGTTGGTCACAATAATGATGAGGCCAAAGACCTCAGAGAGTTTGGCGAGGGCTTCCGGCACCCCTTCAATGAACCGGAATTCGTCAGGTGCTTTTACGTAATCCCCGTCGAGCCGTTCATTTATGACCCCGTCGCGATCGAGGAAAAGGGTCCATTCCCTGTCAATGTATAAGTCCTTCAAATGCATCCTGTGCTTCTTTATAGTCTTCCGGCACGCCGATATCGAGGAAGAAACTGAAACAGCGTACGCCAAAGATACGTTGACTGGTGTAGTATTTTTCAAAATAATCCTTTTCAAGGCTGAATTTCTCAGGCAGGCCGAGGCCAAGGAAGTTCTTCCTGTTGATGATGTATGTACCTGCATTGATGAAACCCATTCCCCTTTGCTCCCCCTTTTCGGCAAAGGCTGTGATCCTGTTTGCCAGATCGATTTTCACCGTCCCGAAACGCGAAACATCGCCTACCTTTCGCAGCGCCAGGCAGACATCCGCATCGTGTGCCCTGTGAAAATTGGCAATCCTCCACAGATTGGCATCGAAATATGTGTCGCCGTTAAGCACATAAACGGAATGCCCTTCAACATATTCCATGGCCTTTTTCACAGCACCTCCCGTGCCTAAAGGTTCCGCCTCGACAGAATAAACGATCTGCTGATCTTCGTGCCTGTCGCCAAAATGGGACTGTATCACCTCATGCCTGTGCCCCGTTGCCAGGATCAGGCGTGTGACGCCCCATTTGCCCAGGTATGCAAAGAGATATTCCAAAAAAGGACGCCCATTGACCGGGGCCATCGGCTTGGGGATGTCGTCGCCTATAACCTCTTTCAGCCGTGTGCCGAAACCTCCTGCTAATATGATGGCCTCCTTGATCATTACATCGGTAAAGATAAGGTATTTCTGTTTCAGGTGTATCTGAGCCTGATGATATGAAGCCGGATGCCAGATACCAGATGCCGGGTAACGAATCTCATTACGCTATACTCATTACTCACATCTCACTACTTATTTTCTTTTTTCCCTGTATATCTATCCTTCCTGCGAAACATCCTTCAGCGTCTTCCGGTAGGCACTCAGCACGTGTGCCCTGCTCACAAAACCCACATATTTACCATCGTCGATCACTGGCAGATTGTAATATCCCGTGGAGTTGAATTTCTCCATCACCGCTTTCATGGAATCGCTTGACGACACATGGTCGAGCGGCTGGAAAATGTATTTCTGGATGGGCGTGTTGTATTTTGAACGGTCGAACATGTCGGCCCGTATGTCGTTCAGGTCGATTACACCAAGGAAGTTGTTTTCATCGTCGATCACGGGATACATGTTCCGTTTCGACCTGGCCACCACCCTGGTCAGGTCGCCCAGGGTACCTTCTTTCCCGATGGTCATGATGTTCCTGTCGATCACGCTCCCGCTGTTCATCACCGTAAGCACGGTCTGGTCCTTGTCTTTTGAAATCAGTTCACCCCGGAGCGCCAGCTGCCTGGTAAAAATAGAATGCGGGTCGAACGTCTTGATGGTAAAGAAAGATATTGCCGTGGAAAGCATCAGGGGTACGATAAGTTCATACCCGCTGGTCATTTCGGCAATGAGGAAGATGGCGGTGAGCGGTGCATGAAGCACCCCGCCCAGCACCCCTGCCATCCCAACAAGGGTGAAATTCCCCTCATGCAGGGGAGCCACGATCTTCATGTCGTTGACCAGCCGTGCAAAGGCAAAGCCCATAAAGCCTCCTGTTACGGCACTGGGAGCGAATATCCCGCCAATACCGCCTCCTTCTGTGGTCAGTGTGGTGGCAATGACTTTCAGGAGCATCATCCCCACAACAAGAAGGATGAATACCCATGCCTGGTCCCTGAAGGAATAAAAGAAGCTGTTATTAAGCAGTTCAGCAGAACGCCCTGAGACGATGAGCTTGATGCTGTCGTAACCCTCACCATACAGTGTGGGAAAGATGAAGATCAGCAGTCCCAGGGAAATGCCGCAGACGGCTGCCCTGACCCATGTATTATTGACCTTTCTGGCAAGGCTGACCACGGCAAAGTGCATCCTGTTGAAATACAGTGAAATAAGTCCGGCGAGC
>CAZHYA010000234.1:3601-4375 GCA_964536525.1 uncultured Bacteroidales bacterium
AGCTTGGTGGTGATGGCCCCCGTAACCGATGCCATAAGCAACGGGATGATGGAGGCGGTGGTCAGGTCGAGCACGAGCACTTCCAGGCTGAAGATCACCGCAGCTATGGGAGTGGTAAAGATAGAAGCGATCGCTCCGGCGGCACCGCAACCGATCAGGAGGGTGGTGTAACGGTAATTAAGCCTCAGTCCCTGGGCAATCCCCGACCCTATGGATGCCCCTGACGAAATGATGGGCGACTCAAGGCCGATGGAACCCCCGAAACCTGCCGTCAGCGAGCTGCCAAACAGCGAAGAGAACACCTTGCGGAACTTCATCTTGCCGTCGAGCCTGCTGATAACATACAGGATACGCGGAATACCATGGATCTCCTTGTCGCGGATGATGAAGCGGATCAGGAAGATGGTCAGGAAGATGCCCAGCGTGGGATAAAGCACATACCAGTAGTTTTGTGTCTGTAACCTGAACTCGGCAGTTAATAGGTCCTCGATATAAAAAACGGACGATTTCAACAAATAGGCTGCCATGCCGGCAAGGAAACCGATCAGCGCGCTGAGGATTATGATGAAATACCTGTCGCTCAGATGCTTACTTCGCCATACGAGAAAACGTCCGATAAAAGTCTTCACTGGCATACGTTTCTGCCAGGCAAGATAATAAGAATAAATTTTAATTTTTTAATTTTTGATCTCTAATGGACGCCTGAATCCTGAAAATCTTGCATCGTGACGATCAATATCGGCATAACGGAAAGCAGAATTCGATCCACACCAT
>CAZHYA010000235.1:0-2206 GCA_964536525.1 uncultured Bacteroidales bacterium
TTTTTGTTTTCAGCTACCAATCTATATCCTCATACCCTAAAGCTGTCTGTATTGGCTGCAGGCTTTTTGTCGACGGGCAGGGGCTTCACGTTAATCGTAATGGGATCCGATGTCATTTCGATCCGCACATTGCGGTATTGGTTGTTGAAGAACGGGTCGTCGAAGAAGCTGTCGAAGAAAGGATCCCTCACCTTACGCGTGCCCTGGGTTCTCATCTGGGCGGTGCAGCTGAGCTTTTTGGCATCGATGGTTAGCTCGCCCGATTTTTGCGGGAAAAGGGCAGCCCTGTAAAGTTCGCCGGTAAGATATTCACGCCCGTCGATGATCTCCGTCTTTGGCTGTATCTGTTGCTTGCTGTCGGTGAGATTGGTCGACCAGAAACCCGGAAAGGAAGCCAGGTTTTCGATGTCGATATCCGATATGGGGACATTGGCCGTGTAGATCTTGTAGGTGACTATGACCTGCTCCCCCTGGTAGGGATTACGGTTGGTGACAAATGCCTTCAGGAAAACATCCTCGCCGGGATCCTGCGTTGTGGTTTGCTGTTCGTCGGCTCCGCCGGCAACATTTTGCTGGTTCTTGGGAACGGATGCGGGTGGTGCGTTTCCCCTGATAACCTCAATGCTGAGCGCATTCGATGTGTATTCGCTGCCATCAATGCTGATGGTGGCCGGGGCGATCTCAAAATTCCCTTCCTTGAAAGCCTGGAGGTAATAGACGTAGCTGACCGAAAACGATTGCGACATTTTGCCGTTGATCACCTGGTAACTCTGGCTGGTAGAAACATTTGGCCCTGATAGCACCCTGAAATCACGGATATCGGGGCCAACGAAATCACCCCCGCGGGCGTTAACTGTGTAGGTGAGCTGAAACCTGTCGCCGACCGAGACGCGGTTTCTTGAAGAAGCAGTGAACTGAACTTCGTCAGCGACTACGCCTCCAGCGATCACAAACATCATCGTTATGGCCGATAACAAGTTTTTAATCATATTGCTGGTTCCCTTTAATTTGTTTCTCACCAGTCCTTTTCACTTTTCGTGGCCTTGCCCTTCACCCTGGCCAGCTTCACTTTTTCGAGCGTCTTTTTCTCATCGTTTTTCATGGCTTCGAGCATACGCTCAGCATCCTCTTTCGAAATCTGCCTGGGCTGCTGCTGTGCCTGCCCGGGTTGCTGTTGCGGGTCGCCCTGCTGATCCTGTTGCTGATCCTTTTGCCGCTGGTCCTGCTCGTTCTGTTGCTGATCCTCGTTCTGCTGCTGATCCTCGTTTTGCTGCTGATCCTCGTTTTGCTGCTGATCCTGGTTCTGCTGCTGGTCCTGGTTTTGCTGCTGGTCCTGGTTTTGCTGCTGGTCCTGGTTTTGCTGCTGTTGCTGTTGTTGCTGGTCTTTGAGGAGCAACTGGGCGTAGGCAAGATTATATTTTGCGGCCGTGTCGACCGGGTTGATGCGGAGTGCCTGCTTGTAAGACTCAATGCTCAACGGAAGTGCTTCGGCAGCGATGGTGTCGTTGCCGAGCGATGCGCTCAACAGGGTGTTCCCGAGATTATAGAATGCCTTGCTCTTGATCTCATCTTCGACGGGCAACCTGGCAACCGAATCGAACAGCATGCCGGCCTGCCTGTAGTCATTTTGCTCATAATATACATCCCCCAGGTTAAAAAGGCTTTTGTGTATGCTTCCCTCTTTCGCCAAGGATCTCAGGTAATTGCGTTCAGCCCCTGCAAAGTTTTTCTCGGCATAGTCATTATTGCCCCTGCGGATATACTTATTTCCGCTCTGGGCAAACGAGGGTGCCAGGAAGAGCACCATGAGGGCCGTTGCAACGATGTATTTAATGGCTTCCATTTCGGATTATGCTTTGTTATTTTGATCAAACAACCTGATCTTGCGCGCCCACCTTGTTTTCCTGTCAAAAATAAAAAACTCCAGGAAGAGCAGCAGGAGCCCCAACCCGATGAAATACTGGAACTGGTCATCGTAATCGGTAAACATCCTTGTTTCTATTTCACTCTTTTCCAACGCATTGATCTTGTCAAATATTTTGCTGAGCCCGGCCTGGGTATTGTTTGCCCGCACATAATCGCCATTGCCTGCTGCGGCGATCTGCTGTAACATCACCTCATTCAGCCTGGTAATAACGGTATTGCCATCCCTGTCCTTCTTGAAGCCGGTCTGTTGCCCGTAGCTGTTCACTACAGGTATAGGGCT
>CAZHYA010000235.1:2216-4364 GCA_964536525.1 uncultured Bacteroidales bacterium
GCCCATGCCTATCGTGTATACATTGATCCCTTTCTGTGAGGCTGATTGCGCTGCCTCAACGGCATTGCCCTCGTGGTTCTCACCGTCGGTGATGATGATCAGGGCCTTGCTGCGTTCATCATCATCAAAAAGTTCGGTTCCCATATCTATTGCCTCCCCGATGGCAGTGCCCTGCGAAGGGATGTCTTTTGTTGAAATGGTCGAAACGAACATTTTCGCTGCAGCGTAATCCGTGGTTATCGGCAACTGGGTATATGCCTTGCCGGCAAATATGATCACACCTATCCGGTCGCCACGCAATTTGTCGATGAGCTTAAACAACGCCTGCCTGGCGCGCGTCAGCCGGTCGGGCTTGATATCCTGGGCCAGCATGCTGTTGGAAATGTCAATGGCAACAACCAGGTCGATGCCTTTACGCTGGATCGTTTCAAGCCTGGATCCTGTTTGCGGATTGGCAATGCCAACCACGAGCAGTGCATAGGCGATGTTGAGGATGACAAACTTCAGCACGGTCTTTTCTTTTGATGCTTCGGGCATCAGGTGGCCCAGGATGCCCGGGTCGCCCAGTCTCTTCAGCGCGATCCTTCTCATTTGCATGGCAAAGACAAACAAGAGGATGAAGACGGGTATCCCCAGCAGAAGGTATAAATATTCTATGTGTTCAAACCTTACCATGCCGTTATGTTGTTGTCCTGAAGATGGTATTCTTTAAAATTATTTCCATGATGAAGAAGGCCAGCGCCAGCAATGCCAGCGGGAGGAACTCCTCATGATTGCGACTGAATTCGTTTACATCGATCTTGGATTTCTCCAGCTGGTCGATCTCGGAATAGATCTCTTTCAGTTTCCTGTTGCTCGTGGCCCTGAAATACTGTCCGCCAGTGGCATCGGCTACCTGCTGCAGGATTTCCTCGTCGATCTTTACCTCCATATTCTGGTACTGGATGCCAAAAGGTGTTTGAACGGGATATGGGGCAACGCCGATGGTGCCTACGCCGACGGTATAGATCCTGATGCCGTAGATCCTGGCAATCTCGGCTGCCGACTGAGGATCGATGGATCCGGCATTGTTCACCCCGTCGGTGATCAGGATGATCACTTTGCTGATGGCATCACTTTCCTTAAGCCTGTTGATGGATGTTGTCAGCCCGTCGCCGATGGCCGTGCCGTCTTCGATCATGCCGCTTTCTATGTCCTTGAACAGGTTCCTGATCATGCTGTGGTCGCTGGTGAGGGGCGACTGGGTGAATGACTCCCCGCTGAAAACGACCAGACCGATACGGTCGTCGGGCCTTCCGGCGATGAATTCCGATGCCACATCCTTGGCCGCTTCAAGCCTGTCGGGCTTCAGGTCCTGCGCCAGCATGGAGCTTGATACGTCCATGGCCATCACAATGTCGATCCCTTCAATGGTCACATCACGGGAGCTGGAGGTCGACTGCGGACGGGCAAGGGCCATGATCAGCAGGCCAATCGCCAGGAGCCTGAAGGCAAAAAGCATATGAATGAGGTATTGCCTCCAGCTGCGCCCGCTTGCCGAAAATCCACTGGTGGAGGAAAACTGCAGTCCCGGATTGTTGTGCTTTAGCTTATACCAGTACCAGGCTCCCAGTAAAGGCAGGAGCAGCAGCAGGTAGAGGAACCCCGGACTGGCAAATGTTATCCCGGCAAACATCAGTGTTCTCCTTTTTCAGTTGTAATTTCTTCTTTATCGGCCATGCCGTCGGTATTTTCTGACATCCCGGCCCGGAGACCGGTCTCGTTAACAAAATCGATGCTGTCGCTCAGGCTGTTGTCGTTGTCGACCGGCAACGGCTGTTCCTTTGCAAACTTCACAAGGTCGGCCAGCATGAGGGTATGCGACAATTTATCAATGGATGCTTTTCCGGCATCGGTCCTTTTCATTCCGTCGAGGATCTCCTCGGTTGTCATTTCCACAGCATTCACGTTGAACCTGTCTTCGATATAGATTCGCACGATATCGGTCAGCTCGGTATAATAATCCTTCACCTTACCGGCCTGCCATAGTTTCTTGCCCCTGAGCGCTTCGAGCCCGTTTATCGCCACCACGTGGGGCGGGAGCACAGGCCGTGGCCTGATGGTGAACAGCGGTTTGTCTTTCTTTCTTCTGCTGATGATGTATACGAT
>CAZHYA010000236.1:0-264 GCA_964536525.1 uncultured Bacteroidales bacterium
CGGACCTTCGAATACCTGGCCATACCCAGGAGTGCCGGGGAGTTTACCATAGGCCCCGTAGAACTGGCATATTTCGATCCCGCTACAGGAACCTACAGGACCCTGAGTACCGAAGCCTACAACCTTCGCGTTGAAAAGGGTGATCAGCCGATGTCTAACGTAACATACAGCGGCGTTGCGCAAGAAGACATCATGTATCTCGGACAGGACATCAGGTACATCAAGCCTGGCACCTACCCGCTTTATGCAAGGAACACTTACCGC
>CAZHYA010000236.1:288-4012 GCA_964536525.1 uncultured Bacteroidales bacterium
TGGCCATACCCGTATTCCTGCTGATCGTCATCATCATGATCGTTGCCAGCACACGGAAAAAACGGAGCAACGTTGCCCTGGTAAGGAACAGGAAAGCCACGAGGGTGGCACGGAAAAACCTCCGCAAGGCCAATGAATTCCTCAAATCGCAGCAGCGCGAAGCCTTTTATGCAGAGGTGTCGAGGGCATTATGGGGATACCTCAGTGACAAATTCAACATTCCGCCGGCCGACCTTTCGATTGACAGCGTTAGCGAACGGCTTGCTGAAAAAGATGTGAGCGCGGAGAGCACGGGCAAGTTTGTTGAGGTGCTCAACAAATGCGAATTTGCCAGGTTTGCACCGGGCGACAGTTCTGCCCTGATGAACGAAGTATATAATGAATCGATCAGGTTGATCAGCATGATCGAAAGTGAACTTAAATAATATAATAACCGGGCCACAATCGCGAAAAAAATGAAGAGGACGACCATCATATTGATCATGGCTTTGCTTCCGCTGATGCTTTCGGCCGGGAAAACGCAGCAGGCCCTCATCGCCATGGCCGATTCGGCCTATAACCAGAAACTATACACCGAAGCCATTGCGAAATACGAAGCGGTGATCGCCCAGAACTATGAATCGGCCGAGCTTTATTACAACCTCGGGAATGCCTATTTCAACATTAACGACCTGCCGTCGGCGATACTGAATTATGAGAGGGCCAGGGTACTCGACCCACGCGATGAGGATATTGCTTTCAACCTGAAAATCGCCAACAGCATGATCACGGATAAGATCGAGGCTGTGCCTGAGATATTTTACGTGGAGTGGTGGAAGTCGCTTCGCGATAGTTTCAACCTCCATACATGGACGCTGGCAAGCATATCCCTGTTTATCATACTGCTGATCTGCACCGGCTTTTTTATCCTTTCGCGAAGGATAGCCCTGCGCAAGGCCGCTTTCTGGGCAGGCATCGTATTCCTTTTAATGAGCATCGCCTCATTCTCGATCTCGTACACCAAATACGACACCCTGAGCAACCACCTCGAAGCCATCGTCTTTGATCCCACCGTTACGGTGAAGAGCTCGCCCAGTGATTCGGGAAAAGACCTTTTTGTGATCCATGACGGCACCAAGGTCTTCATCATGGAAGAAATCAATGGCTGGTGCAATATCAGGATCGCCAACGGCAGCGAAGGCTGGATGCCTCTCCAAAGCCTGAGAAGGATCTAAAGCGTGCCAGGTACCGAGTGATGAGTGATCTATAATCCGAGCTTTTTAGCGATCTTTTCGGGGATGGCATCCCTGTGTATCATAATGGCGATGGTGTTCAGCCTGACATAAGATTCCGACATGTTGAGGTATCCGCCATTCTTGTTGCTGTCGTCGTCCCAGCTGTTCTTGGTGACATAATATCTTGTCCCCCGCTGGTCCTTTACGATGCCCGTGAGGTGCATCAAGTGGTCGTCGGTCGAGGAATGATTATCAAAATACTCCTGGCGCATAGCCTGGGTTACCGTCTTCTCGTTTCCAGGAGCCTTAAAGCTGTAAAGTTCCTTAGCTTTTTCGTCGTCGGTAAGATTCTCCCAACGTGCCCGTTCTGTTCCACCGGCGCTTTCGAGGTCTTTTTCGGGAAGGATGGCCAGGGCATCACGATGGGAGAAGCCCCGGTCGCTCACGTCCCCGTCCCAGCATACCGAATAGCCATTTTCCAGTGCATGATCGATCACGGCCATCAGTTCGTCGAGAGGGAGGTTATGGTAAAGGTCGTCCGACCAGTTATCGGGTATCTCCAGATTTACAGCTTCATAAAACGGATAAACCTGGTATGAGGTCAGTTCGATATAATCATCCGGGTTTATCTTTATTGATGCGGCATAGGCTGCAGGGTCATATGCTGCCCCATCCACCTCAAAGGATGCAGGGACCTTGCCGAAGTAAACATCAAGGATGGCAGTATAGGCTTCGAGCCATACCGGGCTAATTTTGCCGCCACGTCTTTTGACCACAGCATCGAGAAATGCCTTCAAAACAGCGTCCAACTCGCCGTGATTATGTTTTTCCTCCCCTATCTCAAGGCCTTCATAATACTTCTCGGGGACGAGGCCGTGACTGCGGACCACATTGATGACATCGTGGCCCTGCCCCCCGGGGCCGAAGTTCGAGCTTCCGTGCAGCCTCACATATTTCACAGCTTTGTCGGCATAGGCATTGCGCACGATGTACATTTCCGACAGATCGGTTTGCTCGCCTGCGAGCCGCAACACCTCAGCTTCCAGGAAGGATATTCCTGCAAAGGCCCAGCAGGTTCCTGACCGGTGCTGGTCTTTCACCGCAGTAACCGGCACCTCATACAAACTTTCAAAGATGTAGGCGGTGTCGGCATGCTCGTTTTGTGACAGGATCGGCTGCGGCATGGCAAGCACAGCAGTGATAATAGCAATGATGGCAAATAGTCTGGTCAAGGCTTTCATTTTAAGGGAGTTTTATGAGTTTTACAAGATAATGACAAGCGAAAATACGACAAAAATGCTTTTCAGATTCAAATACCGTTATCTGATTTCTGACTGCCGGTAACTTGATAAAACTTGCATTTTAATCAGAATCTTTTAATTTTGTTTATTTAATATTTAAAATAATTTAACCTATATTTGTTAATATTTTTAAAACCTGCCGGTTTGCCGATTATCAAAAAAGGTGTAAATTGTGCCACCTAATATTAACATTGAAATAACATAGAATTAATATTCCGTTAAAACCAAAAATCAAATTTGACTAACATGAAAAATAAAATTTTACCATTAAGTCTTGTTACGTTAGTTATTTTCCTGGGAGCATTTCTTATCTCTGCAACCTTCTCCTACCCCGACTCATTCATCCCGTTTGATGGCGACGATGACGGAAAGGCGGCCGTTTCCTCGGAACAATATCTGGCAAAGTTGCGTAACAACCAGGTTACCGGCTATATTGATCCTGCCGATGTGGTGAACGCCAGGCTGCAGGCCGAAAAGATCGCTGCCCAGGGTTCCGTGCGCGAAGATATAGCCTGGACATTCCTGGGGCCCGACAATGTTGGCGGAAGAACCAGGGCGCTGATCTTCGACAACACCGACGCAAGTTCCGGCACCATCATCGCCGGGGCCGTGAGCGGAGGCCTTTACAAGTCGACAAATGCAGGACTGACCTGGGTAAAGATCAATGGTGAAGAAAGCAACCTCAATGTATCATGCATGGCACAAGGCCCCGACGGGACCATTTATGCGGGAACCGGTGAAGGGTTTACCATCCAGGAATATTCCGCATTCCAGGACCTGAAATATAACGGAGCCTTTGTGGGAACAGGCATCTATAAATCCACGGACGGTGAGAATTTTACCTTGCTTCCGGCCACAGCCCCTGTCGCCACCGACGACACCGTTGCCTTTGCATTTATCAACCGGCTGGCTGTGAACCCGACCAACGACGTGGTTTGGGCAGCCACCAACAAGGGATTATGGTACAGCTCCGACATGGGGCTTACCTGGAATATTGGCAGGGTTGGCGACAGCGCCTTCCTTATCGGGCCTTCATGTGATGTCAAAGTTGGTTCAGACGGTATCACCGCAGTCTCTGTCGGAGGCCTTGGATATATCTCCGATAACGGACATCCGAACCAATTCGTGCTTCATGCCTCCGACAGCTTCATCCTGCCATACGATAATGTCGCTGTGTAGCAATATCCACCCCGGTTTCCTCATTGGTAC
>CAZHYA010000236.1:4022-4360 GCA_964536525.1 uncultured Bacteroidales bacterium
TGCCATACGAAAATGTCGGCCGTACTGAGTTCGCCATAGCACCCAGCAACCCCGATATCCTGTACGCTACGGTCATCAACCAAAACGGAGGACTGATCAATATTTACCGCTCCGACGACAGGGGCGTGCACTGGAGGATCATCGCTCCGGGTGGAAGCCAGAACCTCAATTTCTTCTCACCCGACAACAACACCAGCCAGGGACAGGGGCTCTACGACAATGTCCTCACGGTATTCCCGAACGACCCCGACAGAATATTGGTCGGCGGCATCGACATGTGGGAAGGACAGAAGATCAGTGAAACAGGATTTTTCCAGCCAACCGGAAATATAAGCAGA
>CAZHYA010000237.1:0-4356 GCA_964536525.1 uncultured Bacteroidales bacterium
TATTTTTTATTGATTATTAATCAACTGAACATTGGTGAAAACCGCATCGGAAAGTGTCTCAGTGTACAGGCCTTTTCGATAATTATTCCTGAAAATCGTGTCTGTTACAGTAACATATTGAAGCTTTGTTCCAGAATCTCCAGTGTTGATGTTCTTCTCAACGAACACAAGGGCCGACGAGGGCATGTGGATCCCGCTGCTCATCGACCGGCTCAACTATACCGATATGCAGGAGATGGGGCTTAACCTCACTCCCGAGGAGATCTACAGTGTGAACCACTCCAGCCTCAAGGACGCCATCGTGATCTTCGGCGGCGGCTGCACGGGCGAGATCATCAGCCCCGACGGGCTGCTGCTCACCAACCATCACTGTGGCTACGGCACCATACAGTCGCACAGCACGGTCGAGCATGATTACCTGAGCGACGGGTTCTGGGCCATGAGCAGGGAAGAGGAGCTGGCCAATCCCGGACTTAGCGTGCGCTTCCTGATCCGTATCGAAGACGTTACCGACAGGGTGCTGTCGTTGCTCAGCGACAGCATGGGCGAAGAGGAACGCAATGAAAAGATCAGGGCCGTCAGCAAGGAGATCGAAGAGGAGGCCAAAGGCGACACGCATTACAGTGCCGGCGTCAGGAGCTTCTTCCATGGCAATGAGTTTTACCTTTTCGTTTACGAGATATACCGCGATGTCAGGCTGGTAGGGGCGCCCCCGTCATCCATCGGGAAATTCGGCGCCGATACCGACAACTGGATGTGGCCCCGTCATACCGGCGACTTCTCGCTGTTCAGGGTATATACCGCCCCCGACGGCAGCCCTGCCGAATACGCCGAAGAGAACATCCCCATGAAACCCAAACATTACCTGCCGGTTTCGGTGAAAGGCGTGAAAAAAGGCGATTTTGCCATGATCATGGGCTATCCCGGGAGCACGGACAGGTACCTGACCTCCTATGGCGTGAAGCTGGCCGTCGACGAGTCGAACATGACCATCGTGAAGATCAGGGAGGAGAAGCTGGCCATCATGCGCGAAGGCATGGACGCCGACGAGGCGGTGAGGATACAATATGCCTCGAAATATGCCGGCACGGCCAACTACTGGAAATATTTCATCGGCCAGACCAAGGGGCTCAAAAGGCTGAAGGTGTACGACAAGAAGCTGGCCCTGGAGCAGCGCTTCACCAAATGGGTGAATGCCAACCCCTCGCGCAAGGCCAAATACGGAGAGGCCCTCCCCGACATCGAAAAGGGATACGACATCCAGCGCGAATACAACCTCTCGCGCTGGTATTACCGGGAGGCCATCTCGCGCGGCAGCGAGATCCTTGGCTTCGCAGGCCGCTTCGGCTCGCTGAAGCGCCTGCTGGAGGATAAGGATGCAGAACAGGAAAAGATCGACAAGGCCGTAAGCAGCCTGAAAGAATACACCGAAAGGCACTTCAAGAACTATAATGCCGGCATCGACCGCAAGCTGCTGGCCGCCATGATGCAGATGTATTACCTGAACGTGCCCGCCGGTCAGCAGCCGGAGATGCTCAGGAAACTGGCCGAAAAAAATGACGGCGATTTCACGGAATGGGCCGCCATGGTTTTCGAAAAGAGCATCTTCTCGAGCCCTGAAAAGGTATATGCCTTCCTCGAAGACCCGAAGGCCAAGACCATCGCGAAGGACCCGGCCTATGAGGCCATCAAGGCGTTCAGCGACAATTATGAGGAGATCAGCGAAAAAATGTCGGAAGCCGACCAGTACCTCGACAGGGGCAACAGGCTCTTCATGGCCGGGCTCAGGGAGATGGACAGCGACAGGACCTTTTATCCCGATGCCAACTTTACCATGCGCCTGACCTATGGCAGCGTGCAGGATTATTATCCGGCCGATGCCGTGCGGTACGAATATTTCACCACCCTCGACGGGGTGATGGAAAAGGAAGACCCCGACAACTGGGAGTTCGTCGTCCCCGACAAGCTGAAGCAACTTTACAAGGACAAGGACTATGGCATCTATGGTGAGGGCGATACCATGCCCGTAGGCTTCATCACGAACCACGACATCACGGGTGGCAATTCCGGGAGTCCGGTCATTAACGGCGACGGGCAGCTCATCGGGCTGGCCTTCGACGGCAACTGGGAAGCCATGAGCGGCGACATCGCCTTCGAGCCTGAACTGCAACGGACCATCAATGTAGATATCCGTTATGTGCTCTTCATCATCGACAAGTTTGCAGGGGCGCAGAACATCATCGACGAGCTTACCATCGTAGAATAACTCAGGGAGGCTGTCTCAACAGTCAGGAGAACCATGAAGGTCGCAAAGGCCAACACCAGGTTTCACAAAGACTTTTGAGACAGTCTCTTTTCACATGGAGAACATATCACTGCAATACGAGCGCCTGATCGGGCTGTATACCGGCGAGGCCGATGCCCTTAGTGTCAGGATCAGAAGGTACGGCCTTTACAGGATACTCTTTTTCCTTTTTTGGGTGGTGTCGATCTATGTCTCAACCCTGTGGCCATGGTGGGCACCGGCAACCATCGCCTTTCTCGGGGCCCTGTTCTTTGCCTGGCTGGTGAACCGGCACAACGCCATGCACCGGCGGAAAAAGGTCCTTGAGCACCTGCTCATCATCAACCGTGAAGAGCGCGACAGCCTTTCCTGGGAATTCAGCGCAAAGGCCGACGGGAGCGAGTATCTCGATCCGCAGGGGCTCTTTGCTTACGATCTCGACATCTTCGGCCCCGGGAGCCTTTTCCAGTACATCGACAGGTGTTCCACCCTGCCGGGCAGGGACCGGCTGGCCGGGATGCTGTCGACGATCGAACAGTCGGCGGAAGAGATCAGACAGCGGCAGGAAGCCGTAAAGGAGCTGAAGAACAAGTTCGGCTGGCGGCAGGGCTTCAGGGTGGAGGGGCTCATGGCGGGCGAAGAAGCGGAAGATATCAGGAGCCTGGTGAACTGGGTCAGGGCGCCCCGCGACTTCCGGTCAAAAATATTTCCGCTGCTCGTGGCCGTTATGCCATTGCTCACCCTTGTTGTGTTTTTGCTGTCGGTGGTAGGCCTGGTCGCCTGGTGGCACTTCATGATTTACCTGCTCATCCCGCTGGCCGTTTCCGGGACCAGGCACCGGAAGGTCAACATGAAGCACCAGTTGCTGAGCCGGAAATACCCCCTGCTGAAGAAATTCAGCAGGCTGATGGAACTGGTCGAAAAGGAAGACTTTGCTTCGGAAAGGATGCGTGAGCTTCAGGCCAGGCTGAGGGCTGACGGTGATACGGCAAGCCGGGCCATCAGGCGGCTGGCCGGGATCGCCGGCGCTTTCGACACCAGGCTCAACCTGCTGGCCGGTTTCCTCATGAACGTCATATTCCTGTGGGATATCCGGCAGTCGCTGCGCCTGGAGCGCTGGCAGGAACGGTACCGCAGAAAGCTCCCCCTGTGGTTCGAAACGCTGGGAGAGGCCGATGCCTTTGTTTCCCTGGCGGGATACAGCGATAACAACCCCTCATACGTGATGCCCGTGATCGTGGAAGGGGAAGGTTTGCTTTTTAATGCCAAAGGACTGGGCCATCCGTTGATCCCGGAAGTGAAAAGGGTTTGCAACGACTATAACGTGCCCGGATGGAAGCACTTCACCATCCTCACGGGAGCCAATATGGCGGGAAAAAGCACTTTCCTGCGCACCGTGGGGGTGAACATGCTGCTGGGTTCCTGCGGGGCGCCGGTATGTGCCGCCTTCATGGAGTTCACGCCGGTTACCCTGATCACGAGCATCCATACGGCCGACTCGCTGGCGCACAACGAATCGTATTTCTACGCGGAGCTGAAACGCCTGAAGCTCATCATTGATATGCTCAAGGGAGGCGAAAAGGTGTTCATCATCCTCGATGAGATCCTGAAAGGCACCAATTCGAACGACAAGCAAAGCGGTTCGAAGGCGCTCATCAGGCAGTTGATCGCCCTGCAGGCCTCCGGCATCATCGCCACCCACGACCTTGCGCTCGGCGAGCTCGAACAGCAGTTTCCCGGTCGCGTCAGGAACCTGTGTTTCGAGATCATCATCGACGGCCACCGGCTCGATTACGACTACAGGATCAGGGAAGGCATCGCCCGCAACATGAACGCCACCATCCTGATGGAACGCATGGGCATCACGCTTGGGGGAGAAGGCTGAGATCCCGGACCGGAACCTGTCCGTTCCTGCCTGTTCCTTGGATCTTGAAACCAGGGGATCGGATGATCGCGGATCGTATGATCGGGTGATATCAGATGGGATGTGAAGATTGGGGGATGTAAGGATTTGACGTTTCTTCCCATATAGCAATATAACCATTTTACCCTTTAGCCATGTAACCCCCGAT
>CAZHYA010000238.1:0-3738 GCA_964536525.1 uncultured Bacteroidales bacterium
TACGACCTCATCGTTTCCAGGGCTTCTGCGGCACGCTTACCCCTCAGGTCGAGCGAAAGCTTGAAACCGGCCGCACGCCGGTTGAGGTCGCTCATGATGCTGCTGCCGGCACGACGGCTGCCAAGCGCAATATGGGGCTCTGTTGTCTTGCTGATCTTCCTTAAACCGGCAACCGGTACCCTGATACTGACCGCCCCGCTCAGTACGGTGGCGGTTTTTCCCTTTACCTGCACCAGCTCCCCGGTGGTGCCATAAGCAGTGATCTCCACCCGGTCGCCCACAACCGGAATGCCCTCATGATAAACCTTTGGCTTATGCCGGACCTCTTCATCCTTCGTTCCTTTTCCCTTCCTCCCTTTTTCCTTTTTCCCTTCTTCCCTTTTTCCTATTTCCCTTTTCCTTGTTCCTTTATCCATTTTCCCTGTGATCTCCTCTGCCTCCTCCTTCAGCCTGCTCCTCAGTTCCTTCGTCCTTTCCTTTTCGGCTTCCGCCTCCCTGATCTCTTTGATGGTCCTTTCGATGAGCCTGTTGGCGCCTGAAAGGATCTCGTCGGCTTCCCGCCTCGACGCTTCAATGATCGCAGCCTTCTTGCCGTTCACATCGTCGATGAGTTTCTCGTACTTATCGATCATCTCTGAGAGGAAAGTATCGGCAACGCCATATTTTTCCTTTTCCCTCTCAAGATGCATTTTCTCTGTTTCAAGTTCCTGCAGCTGTTTCTCAAAGTCGATCTGTGAATATCCTGTGATGGAGGCGGCATGCTCAAGCACCTCTTCGGGGAATCCCCGCTGCCTGGCGATCTCGAATGCGAAGGAGCTTCCCGGCCTTCCGGTTTGCAGGATGTACAGGGGCTTCATCTCCTTCGTGTCGAAGAGCATGGCGGCATTGATGATGCCGGCCTCTTTGGCGGCCATGGCCTTGATGTTGGCATAATGGGTGGTCACCACACCGAAGGCCTTACGCCGGTTCAGGGCATACAGGCTGGCTTCGGCGATGGCACCCCCCAGCTGCGGCTCAGTGCCGGTGCCGAACTCATCGATCAGAAACAGGGTGCTGCGGTCGCCATGCTCGATAAAATACCTGATGCCCATCAGATGCGAGCTGTAGGTGCTGAGGTCGTTCTCCAGGCTTTGCTCGTCGCCGATGTCGAGGAAGATTTGGCTGAAGGTCCCTGCCTCCGAATCCTCCTCCATGGGGACCAGCAAGCCGCTTTGCAGCATGTATTGCAGCAGGCCCGCCGTCTTCAGGCAGACCGATTTCCCTCCTGCGTTGGGTCCTGAGATGACCAGGATGCGGTTGCTGCTGCTGAGCTCCAGGTCCATCGGAACGACCTCCCTGCCATGTTCTTTCAGGGAAAGGAAGAGCAGGGGGTGCCTGGCATTGCGCCAGCTGAAGAGGGGTACGGGCTTCACGACAGGCCTTACGGCGTGGATGGCCAGCGCCAGCCTGGCCTTCGCCCTGTTGAAGTCGATGAGGCCAAGGAAATCATATGACCCGAGGAGGGTTTCGCTCCTGGGCCTCAGCACATCGGAAAATGCCGTCAGGATGCGGATGATCTCCCGGCGTTCGGCATTCTCGAGCTCACGGATCTCGTTGTTCAGGTCGAACACCTCGGTGGGCTCGATATAGACCGTCTGGCCGGTGGCCGACTCATCATGGATGAAGCCTTTAAGCTGGCGCTTGGCCGAGGCGAGCACCGGGATCACCATGCGCCCGCTGCGGATGGTCACCTCGGCATCGTCGGGCGAGAGGCCCGACTTCCGGGCTTCCTCCATGCTTTTCCTGATCCTCACATCGATGGCCTGATGTTTGCTGCGCTGCTCGGCCCTGATCTTTTTCAGGCCGGGCGAGGCCGAATCGCGGATCATCCCCCGCTCGTCGACGATGCGGTCAATGGCATCCACAAGGTCGTAATGGGGCTCAAGGCCTTCGGTAAGCTTCGTCAGTTCGGGATAGCGGCCGTCCTCTGCAGCCCGGAAAAAGTCAAGACAGTCGTTGATCGTATGCAGCGACGACTTCAGGTCGAACATGGTTTCCGGGTCGAGGTAAGTGCCTTTTAGCATGATGCGTTTGAGCTCGGCGGTGAGGTCGAAATAGCCGGAATTGGGAAAAGGCTTGCCGGAAAGAAGGATCTGGCGGAACTCTTCGGCGCGCCCGATCAGTTCCTGGATGACCGCATGTCCTGCCACGAACTTCATCCGCCGCACATGATCCCTGCCCAACGGGCTCAGGCATTGCTGCTCCAGCATGCTGCGGATCTTGTCGAAGCCGATCTTATGTTCGAAATTTGCAGGGTAGATCATGGCCCAAAGATAAGGCTTTTCAGGTTCGGGAGGGTAATGCGGGCCTCGTGGTCACGGCAAAGATTGATTTTATTATCTTCGTAACCAAACAATCTGCGAGATGCCCGACATACTCATCGAAGCCTGCGTAACATCAGTGCTTTCAGCGATGAACGCTGAAAAGGGAGGGGCACTGCGCGTGGAACTGTGCGATAACCTCCTGGAGGGTGGCACCACCCCCGGCGCCGGGACCATCGCCCTTGCACGAGCACACTTATCGATAAAGCTATACGTGATGATCCGTCCGCGCGGGGGCGATTTCTGCTACTCCCCGCTGGAATTCGACATCATGAAGGAAGATGTGAAGACTGCCGTGTCGCTGGGTGCCGATGGTATCGTGGCCGGCATACTGATGCCCGATGGCACCATCGACAGGGAGCGGATGAGCATCCTCCGCGACCTTGCCGGCGACTGCGGCTTCACCTGCCACAGGGCTTTCGACATGACAGCCGACAAGCACAGGGCTCTGGATGACCTCATCAGCCTGGGCATCGAAAGGGTGCTCACCAGCGGGGGACGCAACAAAGCCCCCGAAGGGCGGGAACTCATCAGGGAAATGGTGCGCAAAGCCGGCGACGACATCATCATCATGCCGGGCAGCGGGGTGAACGAGGACACGGTGCAGGAGCTTCGAAAATATACCGGCGCCAGTGAATTCCATGTAACGGGTCGAAGCGTGTTGCCGGGAAGGATGGAATACAGGAACCCCGATGTTTCGATGGGAGGCGATGCTTCCGTTCCCGAATATGAACAATGGGTTACCGATCCCGGTCGCATCAGGAAGATCCTGGAAATAGCCAACACATAGAAGATGAGAAACTACAGGAACCTGCTGATCATCATGGTGGCCGTTGCGTCATGCAAACCGGCACAACCGGAAAAACAACTGCTTGTGGATGAATGGAAGGTGGAGCAGCTGAGCGGAGCGGAGCAGGATATCGACGGGTCGATTGCCGCTTCCGTGCCGGGATGCATCCACCTCGATCTGCTCGACAACGGGCTGATCGACGATCCGTTTTATGGTGCCAACGAACGTAAGCTGCAATGGATAGGCGAGTCGTCATGGGCCTATTCAACGGTATTTGCGCCCGGCCCCGGGATCCTGGAAAAGGAAAATATCGAACTGGCCTTCGAAGGGCTGGATACCTATGCTGAGGTATACCTGAACGATTCCCTTGTCATAACGGCAGATAACATGTTCCGTACCTGGAGGGCCGGCGTGAAAGGCTTGCTGCGTGCAGGAGAGAACCATCTTTCGGTGATCTTCTCCCCCCCGGTTGAGATCAATGAGCAAAAAGCCTCGGCGCTGCCATATGCGCTGCCCGATAAGCGTGCCTTCACACGGAAGGCGCCCTATCATTTCGGCTGGGACTGGGGCCCTGAATATGTCACCTGC
>CAZHYA010000238.1:3748-4355 GCA_964536525.1 uncultured Bacteroidales bacterium
TCACCGTGCGGGTCTATGACAGCGCATTCGCGGGCGGCATCTGGAAGCCGGTCGGCCTGTATGCATGGGATGACCTCAGGATCGAAAGGGTGCATGTGGAATATGCCTCTATCGATGAGGATCCGCTGCCGCTGCTGGTCCATGCCGATATCAGGAGCAGCAGGGAGCAGACTGCCAGGCTCAGGCTTTTCGACGACAGCAACGGGTCAAGGATGGCTTCCGGCACGGCCGCCCTGAAGAAGGGGCTCAACACCGTGTCGATCCCGGCCGAACTGCATGCTCCGGAGCTCTGGTGGCCTGCAGGGCTGGGCGAACAGAAGCTGTACACCCTACGCCTTAGGGCTACGGCAGGCGGAAGCACTGATGAGGCAGTGGTGCGCTACGGCATCAGGGAGGTGAAACTCGTCAGGGAACCCGATGAATACGGTGAATCATTCTTTTTCAGCGTGAACGGGCTGCCGGTCTTCGCTAAGGGGGCCAACTACATCCCGCAGGACAATTTTCTTACCCGCGTGGATACGGTGAGGTACGAAAAGCTTATCCGTTCCGTTGCCGAAGCCAACATGAACATGCTGAGGGTGTGGGGAGGGGGTTTTTATGAAAATGA
>CAZHYA010000239.1:0-4337 GCA_964536525.1 uncultured Bacteroidales bacterium
GTAAGTGATACTGACTGCCCCTGGCTGAGATAAACTTTAAAGGCGTTGCTCACTTCGAGGCGGGCAAAGTCCTTCACCGACCTGTCCTCCTTCACCACCTCGCCTTCACCCTTCACCCCCACACCTGGGATGCAGCTTCCCATCATCCCTGCCCCCGCCAGGAGCAGGAATGCGACAAATGCTTTCATTGTTGTTGTTGGTTTCATATTGTTTTTATTAAGTATTCATGGATCAATCGATGTCGATATCGCAGTTCCTGGCCTTCCGCCTGACAACCGAGGCCGACGACTTGTCGCTGCCAATAAACGCCTCAACTTCCTTTTCAAAGCTTTTTTCGACCTGCTTTGTGATGTCGGCATTCTTTTCCGGGAAGCTGATATCGCCGAAGCTGGCGTTCGCGCTGAGCTTATAGCTGGCCGAGCTGCTTACGCCCAGCTCAAGCCCCCCGAACTCAGTGCTGATGTCGATGAGCGTAAAGCCCCCGGCAACCCTGTCGACCTCTATCCCGCCATAGCTCGATGCAAGGACCATTCTGTCGGACAATTCCCCGATCTCGATGCCGGTGAAGGCTGCTTTGCCTTCCATCTTAGCCACACTGCTCAACTCAAGTCCGTCGTACTCCGAGTCGAGGACCAGTTCCGACACATTCCCGATCTCCAGTCCACTGAAGCGGGAGTAGAGGTCGAGATATCCGGCCTGCCCCAGTTCCAGACTGCCATATTCGAGGACCAGTTTGGCTGCTTTGAGCGAAGTGATCTCCGCATCGCCGAATTTCAGGCTAATGCTGTTGGACTTGCCGTTCAGTTCATCAATTTCGAGGTTTCCGTAGGCGATACTTATGTCGGTATTGCCCTCTAGCTTTCCGATATCGGCATTACCAAATTCGTTGGCCAGCACCAGGCTGTTGCCGGCAGGCATCTTCACATCATAAAAGATGGTGATGTTGCAGTTTTTGCAGTCGAGCTTACCATCGAAGGAAGTAACGGCCTTCACGGCGCTGTTGGTGCCGTTAATGATCACATCGATCTTATCGAGCACGCGTTGCGAGTCCTTTTCGGAGCGGGCATCCACGCTGACTTCTACATTGATGGCCACCTGTGCCTTATCCCAGGTCTGTATGTTCACCTGGCCGTACTTGTTGTTGATGTCAACCTCAGCATCGGCTTTAACATCAAAGGTTTTGCTGAAGCTTTTTGATAGTTCCTGTGCCACGGCATAAGGCATTGAGATTGCCATTGCCAGGCAGAGCATAAGCGTAATTTTTGTAATCTTTTTCATTTTTCCGGTTTTTAAAAATTTACAACTGACATAATTGGGTGATGATATTATCGAGAATTTTTATCCTTGTTCGGTAGTTGTTGACCAGTGCGCCATATACTCGATCATCGGATGAGTTTTCATTAAGTTCTTCCTTTAGCACCACGGCCTCTTTTTCAAGTTTTTCCAGCTGGCTTTCGGCCATCAGGCTGACCTTTGCGGCTTCTTCATCTGTTGCTGCACACCCCCTGATACTGTTTATCCGCTGTTCAGAAAGTCGGTTGTAGTATTCAGCCACCTGGCTCAGTTCATCATCCATGGGACTGGCATTCACCGTTGCAGTATTTTGCGCGAACTGGTATATCAGCAATCCGGTGACAGCCGCCAGCAGGATGAGCGCTGCGGCCTTGCGCCAGGCGATCCGCAACGGTTTTCTTTCTGCTGCATGGAATTCCGCATCGAGGCGGGATGTAAACCGCTCGAGGTGCCCCTGTCCGGGTTCATGCACATCGTAGTGTTCACGGTTCTTCCTGATCTTATCTTCAAGTATGCTCATGGCCTTTCAATTTACGAGTTCATTCATTTTTTCTTTCCTGAGCAGCTCCTTCAGCCGCCGGCGGGCCCTGGAGTAGCGCGTACGGCTGGCGTTGTTGCTGATATCCAACACCTGCGATATCTCCTCATGGTCGTAGCCTTCCAGCAGCAGGAGGCTCAATATTATGCGGTCTTCATCAGCCAGCATCTCGATCCCTTTCCTGATCTGATCGATCTTATATGACAGCATCTCAAGATAGTTTTCCGAATTGTCGTCGGCCGGCACATCCATGCCACTTTCATCGAGAGAGACCGTTTCCTTCCGCTTCTTCAATTCATCGATGGACCTGTTGATGACGATCCTTTTCAGCCATGCCCCGAAGGTTGCCTCGCCCTTGTACTCATCGATCTTCCTGAAGGCAACCAGGAACGACTCCTGCATGACGTCTTCGGCTTCGGCCGTATTGCGCAGGATCCTGTAGGCGGAATTATACATGGCTTTATAATACTGATTATACAACTGAAGCTGCGATCTGCGATTATTTTTCCTGCAGCCTTCTATCAGTTCCTCATTGATATTTATGGTTCTTTGCATCAATGCACGCTTTATGTCCTAACGACTGTGATTTTTTTTCAATGTTACAAGGTAAGAGAAAAAAAATTGCCGGGCGGCATCGATACTGCGGGTGCCGGAAATTATTATTGCACCGGCGGATGGCAGCGGCGCCGGATTTCACAAAAAGGGATACATTTGCTGATCAACTAAAGCTACAGTATGGATCGGGTCGCCAAAGTGCCGGCATATGTATATGTTTTCGCCTTGCTTTCAATGGTTTTCTGGGGGATGTCGTTCATCTGGACCTCTGTCGTGTTTGAATATTACCAGCCCATCACCACTATTTTCCTCCGGCTTGTCATCTCCTGCGCCTTCCTCTTCGCCTTGCTTTCGGCAACGGGCTACCTGCAGCGGATCCGCAGGGAACATATCCTGCTCTTCCTGGCTTCTGCCATTTTCAATCCTTTTTTTTATTTCATTGGCGAAAATTACGGATTGAAGTATTCAACCCCGGCCGTCAGCGCCATCATGATCGCAACCATCCCCGTGGTCAGTCCTATCATGGCCTGGTTCATGATCAGGGAGCAGGTGAGGCTGATCACCGTTGCCGGTATCATCATCTCCTTTGCAGGCATACTGGTCATGCTGATCAATCCCGACCTTTCGCTTACCGCGAGGCCTGAAGGCATCCTGTTCCTTCTTTTTGCCGTCGTCTCTGCGGTGGTCTATTCCGTACTGCTGAAAAAGCTCACCCACACCTACACTCCCATCAACATCATTGCGTGGCAGAATCTTATCGGGGTATTCCTTTTTCTTCCCGTCTTCCTGATCATGGACCTGGACGCTTTCCTTATGGTCAGTCCCGGTCCACGGCTCATCACCGCCCTTCTCTCACTGGCCATTTTCGCCTCTTCGATGGCCTTTGTGCTTTTTGCTACGGCCATCAAGCACCTTGGGGTCAACAGGGCCAATGTTTATGGCAACCTTATCCCGGTGATCACAGCCATCGCGTCATATTTTCTTTTGCAGGAAATATTCACCACAAAGAAGATCGCAGGCATTTTGATCGTACTTTTGGGGGTTATTATCACCCAAATGACCAAAAGGAGGAAATGATGAAAAAGAAGAAGATCATTGTGCTGGGCGGAGGGCTGGTGGGCGGTCCCATGGCCAGGGATCTGGCCGGGGAATTCGAGGTGAGCCTTGCCGACATCAACCCCGACACCCTCAGCAAGGCCATCGGCGATTTTCCGATAAGCGGCATTGAGCGCGACCTGTCGGATGAACGCAATATCAGGAAGCTGGTCGCCGAAGCCGACCTGGTGATCAATGCGGTACCCGGACACATGGGGTTCAAGACCCTGGAGACGGTCATCGACTGTGGCAGGGATATCGTCGACATTGCTTTCTTCCCTGAGGATCTGTTCCTTCTCGACGGCCTGGCGAAGGAAAAAGGCGTTGTGGCCATCTCCGACATCGGCGTGGCGCCGGGCATGAGCAACATTCTCGCAGCATACGCCTCCGATCACCTCGACAAGACCGCTATGGTGAAGATCATGGTGGGGGGCTTGCCGAAGCTCAGGCAGCGGCCGTGGGAATACAAAGCGGTATTTTCGCCTGCCGATGTGATCGAAGAATATACGCGCCCGGCCAGGGTAGTGCAGGGCGGCAAGGAGGTGGTGCTTCCTCCACTGAGCCAGAAGGAGTTTGTTGATATCGAAGGCATCGGCACCCTTGAAGCCTTCATCAGCGACGGGCTGCGTTCGCTCATACATACGCTGGAGGCTCCCGAAATGGAAGAAAAGACCTTGCGCTACCCGGGGCATGCCGGCATGATCGAGGTGATGCGCGATGCCGGGTTTTTCGAAAAGGAACCGCTGCGGGTTGGCAAGCAGATGGTGAGTCCCCTTGAGGTCACCTCAGCCATACTGTTCCCGCAATGGAAGCTGGAGGACGGGGAAACCGACATCACGGTGATGAAGGTCGTCGT
>CAZHYA010000240.1:0-4290 GCA_964536525.1 uncultured Bacteroidales bacterium
CCATAGTATTTTTTCAGGACAAATTGTCAGAACGATATGCTACCCTGATCCGGGAGGAGGCATACGTAGCATAAGATAAAAACATTTCACCGCCAGCCATCCCCGCTAGTCGACCCTTTGTATTGCCGCTCCAAGCGACTGCAGTCGCCTGTCGATGTTCTGGTAACCCCTGTCGATCTGTTCGATGTTATGGATGGTGCTTTTGCCTTCGGCCGAGAGGGCCGCGATGAGCAGGGCCACGCCGGCGCGGATGTCGGGTGATGTCATGGAGATGCCTTTCAGCGGGTATTGCCTGTTGAGCCCGATCACGGTGGCCCGGTGAGGGTCGCAGAGGATGATCTGCGCTCCCATGTCGATGAGCTTGTCGACGAAGAACAGCCTGCTCTCGAACATCTTCTGGTGGATGAGCACGCTGCCCTTGGCCTGGGTGGCCACCACCAGCACGATGCTGATCAGGTCGGGGGTGAATCCCGGCCAGGGGGCATCGGCGACGGTGAGGATCGACCCGTCCATGAAGGTCTCGATCTCGTAGGATTTCTGTGCCGGCACGATGATGTCGTCGTCGCGCCTGACAAGGCTGATGCCGAGCCGTTCAAACACGCTGGGAATGAGGCCCAGGCGTTCGTAGTTCACATCCTTGATGGTGATCTCCGACTGGGTCATGGCGGCGAGGCCGATGAAGCTGCCCACCTCGATCATGTCGGCCAGCAGGGTATGTTCACAGCCATGCAGGCTGTCGACCCCTTCGATGGTCAGCAGGTTGGAGCCTATCCCCTGTATCCTGGCGCCCATGCGCACCAGCATGGAGCATAGCTGGTAAAGGTAAGGCTCGCAGGCCGCATTGAACACCGTGGTGGTGCCTTTGGCCAGCACGGCCGTCATCACGATATTGGCGGTACCCGTCACAGAGGCTTCGTCGAGGTGCATATAGCAGCCCTTCAGCTCTTTGGCGTCCACCTCGTAAAGGTTTTCCTTCTCGTTGAAGCGGAAGTCGGCGCCCAGGTCTTGCAGGCCGGTGAAGTGGGTGTCGAGCCGCCTGCGCCCGATCTTGTCGCCGCCCGGATGGGGCATGTAGGCCTGCCCGAAGCGCGCCAGCAGCGGACCCAGGATCATGATCGACCCCCTGAGGCTGGCCCCTTTCTGCTTGAACACGGGGCTACGCATATA
Organism: uncultured Bacteroidales bacterium; assembly: GCA_964536525.1. GTDB lineage: Bacteria > Bacteroidota > Bacteroidia > Bacteroidales > B18-G4 > B18-G4. The sequence goes on from CAZHYA010000240.1 coordinate 1,168, forward strand.
CTCGAGGTTGATGTCGTCGGCCTGGAAGGAATAGGACTCCGGACCCGTTTTCGTTACTTTCACGCCAAGGTCGGAGAGAATGTCGATGAGCTTGTTCACGTCCCTGATGTCGGGCACCTTACTGATGCTGACCTTTTCGGCGGTAAGCAACACGGCGCTGATCACCTGCAGGGCCTCGTTCTTGGCGCCCTGAGGGATGATCTCACCCCTGAGCCGCTGGCCGCCGGTGATCTCAAAAGCACTCATAATTTACGGGTATTGGGTACCCGGTACAGGTACCGGGTAATAAGTTTCTGTCCCGGGCCTAATTCTGCTTGAACTTTCGCTTGCCTTTACCGCCTGAAAAATTGTTTTCGCGCTGCTTTACCGGGAATTTCTTCTTCTTGTTCCTGGCAAGGATGTCGTTGGTTTCGTTAAGCCTGAAGTCGTTGTCGAGCACCATCTTGCCCTCGGTGAGCTCCCTGAAGTGTTCAAAGATCAGCTCGTCATTCACCGAGTCGCGGTTCCAGTTGAGGTACGACTTCTTGAGGTGGTTGGCGATCGCCTTCATGAAAGCCTCCTTTTCGGGGCCTTCTTCGTAGGAGATGGCCTTTTCGATGATGCGTTCGATATTCTTCCCATAGGGCATATACCTGATCTTGCCGGAAGAGTAAGGAACCTGTTCGGGTTTCGATACCAATACATCTTTCGGGGGTGCAGGATATGGCCCGTCAACGTCCAGTTCCCAGTCGGAAATGATATAAAGATGGTCCCATAACTTATGCCTGTAGTCGGCAGTCTCCCGCAGCTTCGGATGCATCTGGGCCATGATGTTCACGATCACGTTGGCTACTTTCAGCCGGTGTTCGCGGTCTTCGGTCGAGATGGCATAGCTGATCATCTTCTGGATATTCCTCCCGTATTCAGGCATCTCCAGGCGCTTTCTTGTGGTATTATATTCCATTTATCTTAATGTTTAGGATCCTGTTCCTTTTATCCGGTTAATTTTAGAAGGTGATAACGAAAACTTTAAGGGTACAGGTATCGGGTGTGTTTCAATTACAACTGCAAAAGTACATAATTATTTTAACATAGATAATTTTTAGGCGAGGGGCGATAGTCGATGGGGTTGTGTTCAGTCTTTTCATGGTTTCAGCAGCGTCAGCTTTGCAAACTTCAGCAGCAGCTGTTTCTGCCCGACGTTGGCAAAGAACACCGTGGCTTTCTTGTTCACGCCCATGCCGTCGACGGCCAGCACCTTCCCTCTGCCGAATCGCTGGTGTTCCACTTCCATGCCGGCTTGCAGGTTATCGATCTCTTCCGGGCCCATGGCCGGCTGGCGGTCGTCGAGGCTGTCGATCTTCTTCAGGCTTTTCTTGCGGTAATTGGAGAAGCCGGGGGTGGTCACCTGCGAGGAAGGCTTTTCGAAGGGAAAGGCCTTTCGTGGCTGCGAAAGCACCTTCTGCGGGAAGTCGATGAATTTCTCGTCGATCTCCTCCACGAAGCGGCTTGGTTCGCAGGGCGTGAGGTTGCCCCAGCGGTAACGGCTCTCGGCATAGCTGATGGTAACGTGCTTCATGGCACGCGTCAGGGCCACGTAGAACAGCCGGCGTTCTTCCTCCAGGTCGGCCCTGTTGTTGAGCGACATGATGTTGGGGAAGAGGTTCTCTTCCATGCCGACCACATATACATAGGGGAATTCCAGCCCCTTGGCGGCATGCACGGTCATGAGCGAGACGTGGTTGTTATCGTCCTTGTCCTTGTCGTCGGCATCGGTGAGCAGGGCGATATCCTGCATGAACTCATCCAGTGTGCGGACGGGCGAAACGATCTCGCCATCCTCGTTAGCCTCCACCCGCTGCTCGGTGAAATCCTTGATGGCATTGAGCAACTCCTCGATGTTCTCATAGCGCGCCAGGCCTTCGGGGGTCTTGTCCTCGTAGAGGTCTTTGAGGATGCCCGAAGAGGTGGCGATCTGCTTTCCAAGGTCGAAAGCATTCCTGCTCTTCAGCTGTACGCTGAAACTTTTGATCATGGTCACAAACTGATTCAGCCTGCTGATCGTTCCGGCGTTGACCTGCAAGCCGCTCTGTGCGATATTTTCGATCGCCTCCCAGGGGCTGATGCCAAGTTCCCCGGCCCTCACGATTACTTTTTCAACGGTGGTTTGCCCGATGCCACGGGCGGGATAATTGATAACCCGCTGCAACGCATCTTCGTCGCGATTGTTGATCGTAAGCCTGAAGTAGGCCAGCAGGTCCTTGATCTCCTTGCGCTTGTAGAACGACAGGCCGCCGTAGATGCGGTAAGGGATGTTGATCTTGCGCAAGGCCTCCTCGAACGACCTCGACTGGGCGTTGGTGCGGTAGAGGATGGCAAAGTGGGAGTTGGGGAGCTGGCGGTTCATCTTTTCCCTGAAGATGGCATCGGCGATCATTACGCCTTCCTCGGTGTCGGAGGTGGCCCTGACCAGTGACACCTGCCTGCCGTCCTCGTTATCCGTCCAGATGGTCTTGCGGATCTGGTCCTTGTTGTATTCGATCACGCTGTTGGCCGCGTTCACGATATTCTTTGTGGATCGGTAGTTCTGCTCCAGCTTGAAGATGGTAAAGTCGGGATAGTCTTTCCTGAAATTAAGGATATTGGCGATGTTGGCCCCGCGGAAGGCATAGATGCTCTGCGCGTCGTCGCCCACCACGCAGATGTTTTCATTGTCGGCAGCCAGGCTCTTCACGATCATATACTGCACGTGGTTGGTGTCCTGGTATTCATCCACCAGGATATAGCGGAAGCGTTTCTGGTACTTGTACAAAACCTCGGGAAAGTCGCGCAGCAGCACATAGGTGTTGAACAGCAGGTCGTCGAAGTCCATGGCGTCGGCTTTCTTCAGCCGGCCGGCATAGCGGGTAAAGATCTCGCCCGTGCGCGGCTTGCCGGCCATGGTGTCGGCATTGGTGATCTCGAAGTCGTCGTTATAGGCCCGTGGGGTCATGAGACTGGTCTTGGCAGCCGAGATGCGGTTGAGGATATAGTTGGGGTTGTAGACCTTGGGGTCGAGGTCCATCTCCTTCACGATATTCCTGAGCAGGCGCTTCGAATCCTCGGTGTCGTATATCGAGAAGTTGGAGGGATATCCCAGCCGGT
>CAZHYA010000241.1:0-4287 GCA_964536525.1 uncultured Bacteroidales bacterium
TATACAATCCGCTGCTGCCAGCATAAGGCCTCAGCGAGCCTACATCCACCATGAAATCCAGCACCCTGGTCTGAAACGTAAAATGGAATACGCTCAACTTTCCCGACACCTCAAAAAGTGCTGAAAGCTTGAGCCTGGCCTTGTAGATGCTGCCGGGTTCCAGTTTTTCGGAGGGTTTAAACCCCAGGGTATGATCGTTGATCCAGTAGTTGCTTCCCGCCAGGGGCGGATCGAACTCAAAATAATCCTTTTCCAGCGGTTCATAGAATATGTCCGCTTCGGGGTGGGCATCCGTAAAACTTACCACGATCTCACTTGCGGCAGAGATCACGCCCGAAGTATATGCCGATACGTAGTTCCCTGCCTCAGGGCTGTTCGTCGCATCGCCGGCATCAGGCTGGCACGAATGTATGGTAAGCATTATGGCCGTGAAAAGCAAGAACGAAGGCCAGGCACCGGAAATAGAGATTTTAAATGACATCAGCTAATGGTTTTGGGTTAATGGCGATACACAGGATAGGTAACCCCGGCGTAAAAAAGCACGGTGAGCGCAATTTCTTTATAAACGAAAAGTTTAAAAACGACATTATAAAAAAAATATAGGCCGGTTATCTTTAATAACCAGTCAACCGGGTTAATGATCTACTGACCATAACGGTATACCATCTCTCCGTTAATGAATGTGCAGCGCACCCTGGTTTGAGGGATCTCCTCCAAAGGAATTGTCATCAGGTCCCTGTCGGTGATCACAATGTCGGCTGCCTTCCCTGCCAGCAGGCTGCCTTTCTCTTCCTCTTCAAAGCTTCCTTTGGCAGCCCAGATCGTGATCGACCGCAGGGCCTCTTCCCTGCTGAGGGCATTCTCAATCTGAAAACCTTCCTCCGGGTATCCGTCGAGATCTTTCCGGGCTACGGCTGCATAAAAAGTATGCAGCGGGCTGATGTTCTCAATGGGAAAATCAGTCCCGTTTGGCAGCCAACCGTTAAGCTCCAGCAGGCGTTTATAGGCATAGGCCCCCTTCATGCGTTCAGGTCCGATACGTTCTCCGGCCCAGTACATGTCGGAGGTGGCATGCGTTGACTGTATCGAAGGGATGATATTGTATTTGCTGAACTTTTCGAAATCATCCTCATGGACGATCTGAGCATGTTCAATACGCCAGCGCCGGTCGTTCGGCCCCTGCAGATATTCGGCATACAGATCGAGTATGAACCTGTTTCCCGAATCGCCAATGGCATGAGTGTTCACCTGGTAATGATGGGCCAGGGCATTTTCTATCACCTCCCGGTAATAAGCCTCCGGGTGTATGATAAGCCCATGGTTGCCCGGATCGTCGGAATAGGGTTCCAGCAGGCAGGCCCCTCTGGAGCCCAGGGCGCCGTCGGCATATAACTTTACCGAATTCACATGAAGCCTGTCGGTGCGGTACCCGCCCATCTTCATAAAGTCAAGATAAGCCGTATCCATGGGATTAAGCATGGCATTGATCTTCATTTTCAATTGTCCGGAGCGATGCAGTGAGTCGATCAGCCTGATGGTCGTCACATCCATACCGGCATCGAACACCGAGGTCAGCCCCACAGCAAAACAATCATCTTCGGCTGCCTGCAGGGCTGCCGTCAGAAGCTGAGGGTCATGATCAGGCATGACATCGCTGACCAGTTCCATGGCATTATCGATCAGGATGCCCGTAGGGCTTCCGTTGCTAAGGACGATCTCGCCGCCCTGCACCATGGTGCCTGCGGTGATGCCTGCCCTTTTCAGGGCCTCGCCATTCACCAGCGAGGCATGACCGTCGATGCGGGTGAGCACCACCGGCCTGTCGGGAAAGAGGCTGTCAAGCGCAGTCCTGTCGGGAAATTCCTTGTTCGCCCAGTCGTTCTGATCCCATCCGCGGCCCTCCACCCATTCGGCCTTGCTTTTGGCGGCATGCTCAACCACACGGGCGAGCACCTCTTCGAAAGAGAGCGTACCGCTGAGTTCGGCTTTCTGCAGCTTATTGAGGCCGTAGCTCAGGAAATGGCAGTGGGCATCATAGAATCCGGGATATGCAAAGGCGCCTCCCGCATCAAAAATTTCTGCCGGCTCAAAGCGATCGAGCAGCAAGGCCTGATCGCCGGTGGCAAGGATGATCCCTTCATCCACGACAATGCAATCTGCCGTCGAAAAAGCCTCATCAACAGTATAAACGAGGGCGTTCGTGATCATGAGGTCAACTTTTTGTTTCGTCATAATGCATGATGTTAGGAAGATGGGAAACAGCAATAAAAAGAGGAGATCCGGCTTTTTCGTCATAATATGCAGCTTATTATACCAAACAAATTTACTAAATTAGTGTTCTCTAAAAAAACATCTGCCGGGAGAAGCAATAATTTAATATTTTTGCCCTGCTATAAACAACCATTGCTTTATGAACAATAAGATCCTGAATACCCGTTTTGCCATCCTGACGGGAATCATTTTTGCAGGTGCCCTCATGCGCCTCATCCCCCACTGGCCCAATTTTACCCCTATCGCTGCCATGGCATTATTCGGAGGAGCATATTACGGCAGGAAATATCTTGCCTTTGCCATACCGTTGCTTGCCATGTTCATCAGCGACCTGGTGATCGGGTTCCATGAGGGTATGGCGGCTGTTTATATTGCCTTTTCCATAACCGTGGGCATCGGGTTGCTCCTCAGGAGCAGGATCAATGCCTTCACCGTTGCGGGGGCATCCCTTACATCTTCAGTCATCTTTTTCCTGGTGACGAACTTCGCGGCATGGCTCACCAGCCCCCAGCTCTATGCCGGCAACTTTGGCGGATTGATGCAGTCGTATGCCGCAGGACTCGTATTTTTCAACGACGGTTCCTACGGGATATCCTTCTTCATGAACGAAGTGGTGGGGGGGCTGTTTTACAATACCGTTTTCTTTGGCGCATTCTACCTGGCTTCGTCACGCTTCCCCTCTCTGTCGAGGGCCTGAAGCAACAAAACGATTCTGAGAAAGCTTCACTCCTGCTCAGTCAAATAGATTCTCATCCCTTTCCAGCAACAGGATGGAGCTCTGCGGCACGATAAAGTATTTTTCGCCGTCGTAAACGATCTCTATGGCGCCTTTCTGCAAAAAAATGGCAAGATCGCCTTCCCTTGCCTGCAGGGGGATATACCTGATGTCCTCATCCGTTTTCTTCCATGGTTCACTATCGGGATCACCCTGCAGTGGTATGGGATATCCGGGGCCGACCCTGATCACGTAGCCGGTTTGTATCTCCTCCTTCTCCTTATACCCGGGTGGCAGAAATAAAACACTTTTTGTCTTGTTCGAAAGGGTCTTTGGCTTTATCAAAACCCTGTCGCCCACAACGATGAGCCTGTTAATCGTATTTTGTTCCTTCTTGTTCATCATCAATTTCCAGTAACAGCGTTTGGTCACCCCTGAAACTGGAATCATAAAATTAAGTATTTTTGCAAATGAAAGGACCCGAAGAAGTTCATGCAGGCGATGAGAATTAACTTATGGGAGCAAAGCGAATAAAAATCTGAAGCCGGACATGCCCCGACGAAGGGGGGATATCCCTGATCGTTCATGGATTACCTGAATTATTCAGGTTTAACGGGCTTCGCGATGGGTGACTTTAAAATACAGCAAGATGAAACTAGTATTTTTTAAGCGTTCAAAGCCAAAGCGGTTCACTTACAGGCCGCGTTACTGGGACCCTGAGAAGGAAGAATTTGAATTGAGGAAGCGGCAGCTCGACGGCGACGGACAAAGCGAAAGGACGGGAGATGAGATGAAGCAGGACCTCAGGCAGCAAATGGAGATGCGTTGGAGGCGCCAGCGTGATGCTGAAGATGTCGGGCGTTCGAACCGGTGGATGAAGATATTTATTTATGCGCTGGTTATATTTCTTGGCATCTATGTTATCTTCTTCACCGGCATCATTAATAACCTTGTTAGATTCTTTACGTCGTAATGCCTGATATCATAAAACTCCTTCCCGACTCGGTTGCAAACCAGATTGCAGCTGGAGAGGTCATTCAGCGGCCTGCTTCAGCCGTCAAGGAGTTGCTCGAAAATGCCGTTGATGCAGGGGCCGGCGACATTCAGCTTATCGTTAAGGATGCAGGCCGCACGCTGATACAGCTCATCGACAACGGCTGTGGCATGTCGGTCACCGACGCGCGCATGAGCTTTGAAAGGCATGCCACTTCCAAGATCAGCGATGCTCGTGATCTTTTCGCGATCCGCACCCTGGGATTTCGCGGCGAAGCCCTCGCATCCATCGCCGCCATCGCCCAGGT
>CAZHYA010000242.1:0-4245 GCA_964536525.1 uncultured Bacteroidales bacterium
GTCGATCGCGCCCTCATGGTGGACGATCATCTGCTCCAGGAAGACACGGGATGCCTGTGCACCTGTGGCGTCCTCGAGGGCTTGCATGTCGGTGTCCGACATCATCCCCCCGTGATCCATTGCGTCCATGTCACCCATCGGGGTGCCCCAGTCAGCAACCAATGCACAGCCCCTTGCAAGGTCGCCGAGCACACCGGGCCTGCCGCCGCTGCTGATGTAATCGTCGAGAAATTCTGCAAAAGTGTCGGCCACTACACCCCATGTCTCCGGCGTCTCCTCGTGAAAGGCATCCAGCACCGGCGATTCAGCTTCATCCCCACGGAGGCTGATCAGCACCAGATGCTCCCCCGTAGAGGTATGGCAAATGGGGATGAAGGGATATATGGCAATGTTTGCCGAAGTTATTCCGAAATTCCAGTTTTTGAGATCTATATAAGCTTGTTCCAATTCTTCAAGACCGTACAGGTAATTGGCATTCCATTTGGCGGTCTCCAGCCCGTCGGGATCATTTTTGATCATGGCATGCAAGTCCTCGTCCACGATCATTCCACCATCAGTAAACGATAGGAAGGCCTTATAGGAACCGGGCAACCTCAGCCCGTGACGTTTTTCAAAAGCCTTAATGGCGCCGGCAGCCACCGGGTTGTTGAAGTGGCAACGGGCAGGGCCATCACCGATGATCCGGTCAAGCCTGTCGAGAATGATATCCATGTCGGGTTGCTTTTGCATGCTTAATCGGGATAAAAGCGTGGAATGTCGTCATCAACGGGGGCTGGCTTCGTTTTACGCACTATTTTGGGCCTTTTTCGCGTGATCACAGGAGGTGTGACCTCGTGCCTGTCCTCTGCCTTATCGGCTTTCCTCTCCTTCTCCCAGGCAATGAGCTCAGCACGGAATCGCCTGTAACTGTTGTTGAGTTTTTCTGACGGGCTGTCATTATCGTCGGTATCTACATGGAACTTCCTTCCAGAAGTAAAGAAAAATTTGATGATCCTGTAGGCGATATACAGGAAGGTAACCGAGATGATCAATGCGAGTGTGATCATGCTGACCGCGGCCATGAAGACACTGTAGACCGTGTACATCAGGATGCGCACAGGGGCCCAGGCTTTGTGCATCCTGATGCTCTCGATGATGATCATCACAATCACCAGCGCGAACAGCATGTTCACAATGCTGAGATACCAGAACCCTGTGCCGCTGCTCAACATGGTCTGCAATCCGTTCTCCGACCAGTAGGCGAGGGAATAGTACCGGGAAACCACCCCCCTGCTGAAAACCGCCGCAAGGAAGAAAAGAAAGCCGAGATAGGAAGCGGCTCTCAAGGCCCACCAGCGGGTGCTGAAATAGTTCGACCGGCCCAACACAAGGAAATAGAAGAATTCGGGGATCACCCCGATGGAAGATGGTACCCTGTAATGCCTGCGAAACCCGCAAAACCTGCTGTTCAGCCTGTTGCAGATCTTGTCGTCCCACACAAAGGCTAGCCTCAGCCCGTGGCGAAGCATAACCGACAGCGTGAATACCAGCGACGCACCCCCGATCAGGTACATGATGAATCTAAGCATAAGAAATGGTTTTTCTGCAGGTCAAATGTAGGAATTTTATGACAGATTAAAGGGAATTTTGAGTGATGAGTTCTGGGATTTCCCTCTCAGCCATAACATGAAGCAGATTTACATGCTGAATGACAGTTGGAATCCGGAATTTCATATTTTTACAATTGATAAAAAGCAGGGTTCATGTTGTCGCCGCTCTTCAGCCATCTTCTCATCCCGTTCATCATTGCGATGTTACTGGCCATGACCATGGGAGGGAGTGGCACGGCGCCGGCATTTTCGGCTGCTTATGGTGCAAATGTTATCCGTAAGACCCTGATACCTGGCATCTTTGGCATAATGGTCTTCCTGGGGGCCATCATTGCCGGTAAAGGGACAGCCACTACGGTAGGAAAAGGATTATTGAATCCTGAGATGATGACCTTCACCGTGGTCTCCATTGTTCTTTTTTCCGTGGCCATAGCCCTGCTGATTTCAAATATCGCCGGCATCCCCCAGTCGACAAGCCAGGCTACAGTACTGGCAGTGGTTGCCCCTGCACTGTACTTCGATGATCTCAACACACAAAAGCTGATGGTAGAGATCGTCCCCACTTGGTTTATCCTGCCTGTAATCTCATTCTTCATCAGCTACCTGCTCGGGAAATACATATACAAACCCATGCGAAGACGTGGATTGACAATGTCTCGAGCCAGCAACGTAAACCTGAACCCGATATGGAATACGTTTATTGTGATCATGTCACTCTATGTAGCCTTCTCGATCGGAGCAAACAATGTGGCCAATGCGGCAGGGCCGATCGCATCCATGACGGCCAACGAACTGAACATGCCCCTTGACAAAAATTTCAACCTGATCATGATCCTCGCGACCCTCATCGTGGCTCCAAGCTTCGGTATCGGTAGTTCAGTATTCGGGCACAAGATCGTCAGGAACACGGGAAAGGAGATTGTGCTTTTCGGTAAGTTCGAAGCGGTGCTTATTGCTTTCGTATCGGCCAGCCTGCTGCTGGCAGTTTCCATTACCAGGGGTATCCCCAGTTCGCTGGTGCAACTCAATGTGGCAGCCATCATTGGCATTGGCGTGGCCAAACTGGGTGCGAAGAATATCTTCAGGAAGACTAAAGTGCGGCGTTTTTTTCTGATGTGGCTCATCGCCCCCATGATCGCCTTCGGACTGTCCATGCTGCTGATCTATCTTGCGGATATGACAGGATACCTTAATCCTTGAATTTGCAGGTAGCATCAATATAGTTTACGGATGCTGCAGTAACTATATTCCGGGGACTGTCTTTTTATGGACCATTTCCCGCAACCCACAGCCAGTAATTTCGTACAATCATAATTGGTAAATTTGCAAAAAACAAATCAGATGCGCTTCGAAAAGACTATTCCCGTTGTCCTGGCAACACTACTTTTCCCCTTCCTGCTGCACGCCCAGATTAGCGTGAGCAGGATCGACGGCTCGTTCAATGCGGGCAACCGCGATGGCATCATATATGCCTTGCCCCGAACACTGATACAGGTGGACGTAACCATAGAGCAAAAGGAAATGCTTAAGGGGCCATTGAGCGGTTTTGCTGAAAAATATATGGGTGTCACGAACATTGTCGAAAATACTGGTTTCGAATACAATCTCACTGCCGTCAAACTCAGTTCAGTCCCCGAACCGGACCCGGAACATTATTATTTTGTGGCAAAAGGAGAGAAATTATCAAAAACCACCTGGGAAACATTGGTCAGATTGAATGGCATGGGGATGATCACCGCTGTGGGTGACCGTCGGCAAACCGGACAAGCGGGCACCGACGGCCTGCGCCAGGTACTTGGAAGCGAGGAGGTGATGGAGATGTTCAGCAAATATGCCGAAATGAACCTTTACCCTAAAATCGACACGATCGTCCGCACCATCAATATCGACACCGTCACCATTGAAGATTACAGCTTTCGCACCACCATCATCGACAAGCCGCTCGAAGTCAAAGCAAGGGAAACAGCGGAAATGATCAGCCGGATCCGCGAAGGCCGCTATAACCTGCTCACAGGATACCAGGAGGTGAACTACAGCGAGGGCACCATCCGGTTCATGAACGATGAACTCCTCGCACTCGAAAAGGAATATATGCAACTCTTCACCGGGGCCGTGGTGCGGAGCGAACTCACTTACAGTTTCACTTTCCTTCCTTCGGAAGAGAATGTCAACGAGAACGTGGCCATCTTTAATTTTTCAACCGGCAAAGGCATTTCTGAAGGCGGGGGAGGGGGGACTCAGGGATTCATACGGGTGGAGAATCATGGCAACACAGCCGCTATCGCCCGTGGGGAAGCCCGGTCGGGGGGCGGACTGGTATACCGCATCCCGGAGAATGCCACCGTGAGGTTCATCTACAACGGGGAAACCGTGGCCCGCGTTACATTACCGGTCAGCCAGCTGGGGAAGGTCGCCAGCCTGCCGCCCGGAGCATCCGATGTTGAATTCGACGGGGAAACCGGCGGATTGAAATCTGTCGGGCTCGAAGCGGAATAGGGGATTCCTCTGTTCAGTATTCTGTATTTATAACGCGTGCCTGATCCTCACCAGCGCTTCGAGGAGTTTTTCCAGCTGGCCGAGCGGCAGCATGTTCTCCCCGGCCGACAGGGCGTCGGAGGGCTTCGGGGGGGTTTCGAGGAAGAGCCCGCCGGCGCCG
>CAZHYA010000243.1:0-4245 GCA_964536525.1 uncultured Bacteroidales bacterium
TATCAGTATTTTACAGGGCAATGTCGGCTTCGAACATTTTTGCGATCAGTGCAGCTTCTTCTTCGGTCAGGATTTCGCTGTAGTTCCTGTGGTCTTTCCTGAACTGTGATTTGGCCCGGTAATCCGGCATTTTAAGTTCATCGGAAAGGTTAAGGACGGTGCTGAGTTCCTTCAGTGCCGCATCAAGTTCTTCGTATCGGAATATCCGGTCTACAGCCACCTGTCCGTTGATGGTATAGGCCTCCATGCCCATGATCCCGTCGCCCTTGTCGTGGAGCAGGTAATCCATGATGCCGTCATATTTATTCGACCTGTTGCGATGATAGTAATGCGAGATCACCTTGTCCCAGGGATTCCTCTCGAAACAGAATTTGAAATATTCATCCCATATGTTTTTTGGAAGGGTTGGCTTGATCAATGTAGCCGGCATATGGTTATAATAGTGCCTTCTTCTGCCATTCATGATAAGGTCTTTCCAGTGGGCCGGGCGGTAATGCCTGAATGGGATAACCGTGTTCCGTGGCCCGGGATAACCCAGCGCCTGCCTCACCCTTTCATCTGCATCAGAAATGGATGTGATCACATCATGGTCGCCGCATATCCCTGAGAGAGCGATCTCAAGGGAAGTGCCTGCGGTCTTCCTCAGCTTGATAAAAATGAACTTATGCCTGTGAGATATGATCATGTAAAAATCCGGCTTTATTGTTTTGGTACATGGTGGAGGTATTTTTCCATATGGCCCCAGTTGATGAACTGCGGGCTTTCCCTCCATTTCCTTTCGAGGAGGTGTACATACTGCTCCACGATGTGAGCCGACCGTTCCTCCCGTTTCATGCTCTCAGTGCCCTTGTCGAGCGGGTTGCAGAGCTCTATTTGGATACGGTGATGTTTGCCGGGAGTGATGAAGATGGGGATGACATCGGCTCCGGTGCTGAGCGCCAGTTCGGCGTAGCTGGGCCTGAATCCTCTCACCTTGTTGATGAAAGTGAAGGAAATGCTGGATTTTCCATGATACCCGTCGCCCAGCAGATGCACGATGCCGCCTTCGTTGAGGGTATGCTTCGCGCTCATCATCAACCTGAAAAGTTCGGCATCTGAAAAATTATCGAAGACAAGCGTCTTGCTTTCAATGTTTTTATTGATGCCTGTAAATTTTTCAGAATCAGCTCCCTGTGCCCCGACGACGGTGTAAAAGTCGTGATATCCTATTCTTGGGAAAGCAGAGATCGACACCTCGGTAAGCCCGAAATGGCTGCTGAGGATGATCACCCCTTTGCCATTCCCGTAGCTGCGTTCAAAAGCTTCCAGGTTATCAAAAAACACATATTTCCTGAATCTCCTTTCACCCAGGTTCGAGATGGCCATGATACGCCATTTCTTCATCGAAAAGGCACTGATCATTTCGCGGATCAGGGCCGGGCTGCTCTCCCTGATGCCGGTTTCCTGCAAAAACGTTTCGATGAGGTGCACCTTTCGTTTAAAATAGGTTTGCCTGGCATAGCGGGTACCGCTGAACCACCAGATGATGTATGAGCCAAGCCGGTAGGGTATCCTTCTGCCACCGGCAGGGGAGGTGAAATAATTTTTTATCCTGTCAACGATTTCCTTTTTCTTCATGTTATCCATTTTTCACCTGTCCTGCAATAATGATCGAAAGCGCTTCTACAGTGGGGTTGGCGATGAAACTGTTGAGGTCGAGCTTGATATTGAAATGTTTCTCAATGGTATCGAAGGCGACAAAGAGTTTTAGTGAGTCGTAGCCTGCCTGGAGTATATTTTCATCGACGCCGATGGGGTGGGTTTCAAGGTGCTTTTCAAATATGGCGATCAGTTGCTCTTCCGTTGGGTTGCCGGCATGCTTCACATCACTTTTTCCGGCAGTATGATCCCAGTCGGGTTCGGGAAGGGCACGGTAATCGGTCTTGCCCGAAATCGTGAAGGGAAGCGCTTCCAGGTTCACCAGGTGGCGCGGGATCATATAGTCGGGCAGCCTCCTGACCAGGGAGTTGCTGATCTCTTCAAGCTTAACCTCTTTTCCGGGGCTGCAGACATAATAGCCTACCAGCGCCTTATTCCCTGCGGGGTCTTCTTTTAGTGCCACAGCCACCTCCTGGATATGGGCATTGGCGAGCAGCGTATTTTCAATCTCGCCCAGGTCCACACGCTGTCCCCTGATCTTGACCATTGCATCCTTTCGCCCAACATGAACAAACGATCCGTCGGCATGCCTGAATGCAAGGTCGCGGCTGTTGAATGTTGTCACGCCGTCGTTCGTGCTGAAATCCTTATCCGTAAGTTCAGGGCTGTTCCAGTACCCCAGGGCGGTATAAGGGCTGCTGATCACCATCTCCCCGATCTCATTGTCCTTGCAGGGGTACCCCTTATCATCAACGATGCTGATATCAATATCGTTAAGCGGATAACCTATCGGAATAATATTCTGCTTGAGGATGGTGTCCTGCTCTATCCTGTATGCGCAGGCAAGGAACAATTCGGTACTGGCATAGATGTTGATGATCTCGGTCTTCTTCTTCAGGAATGGCCATATTTGCCGGATGTCGCTGTAGTAAAGTGTTTCGCCGCCGATGAGGAGCGTCCTCAGCTTGCTGAATTTATAACCCTCCTTCAAGGTAACCCTGAAGTGCCGCAGAACCGAGGGGATCATCAGGCAGACGGTTACCCCGTGCATGTCGAAAAAATCGCTCAGCCCGGGAAATCCTTTCTTTTTCAGGTCGTACATCACCAGTGTTCCGCCATTGAGCAAGACACCCAACGATGGCATGGCGTGCGCCGAAAAGCCGATAGAAAAGTAATAGGCAAAGACGTCGCCGGGATGTAGGCCGATATATTCCGAAAAGCGTTTTACAAAATGCAGCTGATTCCTGTGGCTGGTATATACGCCTTTCGGATCGCCTGTCGATCCGGAGGTATATAATATATGCACGATGTCGTCGGGGTGGGGTTTTATGCCTGGCTTTCCGGGATCGGCCGAAAAGTCGGTCTCATCGATGTTGATGACTTCGGCCTTGCCGGCGAGGGCCCTGACCTGTCCATGGTTCATGTTATCGGTGATGACGGCTGCCGCTGACGAATGCCGGAGAGTATATTCGATGCGGTGCGAAGGCCACGCCGTGTCGATGGGTACATAGGCACAGCCTGCCTTCAGGATGCCCATAATGGTAATGAACTGCTGCTTCCCGTCCGACAGGAAAAGGGCAATCTGCTTTTCCACGGGTCCTTTGGCCAGAATGCTTTGCGCAACCACATTGGCCCTGCTGTTGAACTCCCTGTAGGTGAAGCTGCCTTCGGCGTCGATGATGGCCGTTTCGTCGGGAAACATTTTGACGATGAGGTCAAAACGTTCGCAAATACTCTGCTCCACAGTTTCGAAGGTGATATGGCTGCTTTGTTTCATCCCACTTGGTTGTTTGTAACGTTCAGCATGTGGCATATGGTGCAAAGATATTTTATTTCTTTGTTGATGGCCTGCCCGACGATAATGCCGTAAGAACTTAGTTAATTCTTGCCTTCAATGATGTTCTTGTACACGTCAAGCAATTCCAGGGTACTTCGATGCGTGGAGAAGTTCAGCGATTGCCTGAAGGCTTTCCTGCCAAGTTCTTCACGGAGTGATGAGTCGAAATAGATTGTTTCATATTTCTCGCAGATGTCTTCCGGGTCATAGGCGTCGGCTGCCAGTCCGCCTTCTCCGGCAACTTCAGGCATCGAGCTGTTATTCCCGTAAATAACTGGCGTGCCGCATCGCATGGCCTCAAGGATGGGGAGCCCGAAACCTTCGTAGAAAGACACATAACTGAGCGCCAACGCCTCTGAATACAAGGCCGGAAGGTCGGCATCCTCCACGAAACCCGTGAAGTGGATCAGGCTGCTGTAACCGACGAACTTTTTCACCTTCCAGCCTTGCTTGCCGGCGACGACAAGTGCCAGGCTAAGGCCTTCATGTTTCTTGTGCATGAGTTGAAAAGCCTGTATCGAATGATGCAGGTTCTTGCGCGGCTCGATGGTCGAGAGCAGGAGAATAAAAGGCATGTCGCTGCGGATGCCGTACTTTTCCCTCACCTTCATCCTGTCACTGCTGTTCACCTGGAAGAGGAACCTGTTCTCCTCTACGGACTCATACACAAGGTGATGATGATCGGCCGGCAGCTTCAGGAATTTCCGGGCATCGCTCAGCGTAGATGCGGAAACGCGGGGGCGCTGTTCGTGTGGAGGGTACTGAAAACC
>CAZHYA010000244.1:0-4227 GCA_964536525.1 uncultured Bacteroidales bacterium
AGGCCTTCGCGCTGGGCGTGATAGCTCTTGATCACCGCGCCCATCATCTGCTGCGGGGATTTGCAGCTCGAGAGGTTGGGCAGGAAGTCGGTGGCAAACTCTTCGGCATACTTGATCCATGCCGGGCAGCAGCTTGTGATCATGGGCAGCGTGCCCCCGTCGCGGATCCTGCCGATCAACTCGGCCGATTCCTCCATGATGGTGAGGTCGGCGGAAAAGGTGGTGTCGAACACGGTGTCGAAACCGATCTTTCTGAGGGCGGCATTCAGGATGCCGTTGATGTCTTTGCCCGGCTCCATGCCGAAGGCTTCGGCCAGCGACACGGAGATGGCGGGAGCATATTGCACCACCACCGTCTTTTCCGGGTCGTTGAGGGCCTCGCTGATCTCGGCGAAGTGGTTCTTCTCCGTGAGCGCACCGGTAGGGCATACCATGATGCACTGTCCGCAGTTGACGCAGCTCGAAGTGTTGAGCCCGTTATTGAAGGCCGTGCCGATCACGGTCCTGCTGCCACGGTTGATGAAGTCGATGGCCGACACGCCCATCACCTCTTCACAAACCCTGATGCACCTGCCGCAGAGGATGCACTTGTCGGGATCGCGCACGATGCTGGGGCTCGACTGGTCGATGCTGAAGTTGTTCTTCACCCCGTGGATGCGCCGTTCGGTCACATTCAGCTCCTTTGAAAGGCCCTGCAGCTCGCAGTTGCCGTTGCGCACGCAGTACAGGCAGTCGTCGGGGTGGTTCGAGAGCAGGAGCTCAACGATGGTCTTCCGTGCCTCGATCACCTTGCTGGAATGCGTGTTCACCTTCATGCCACCGGCAACCGGGAAGGAGCACGACGACACCAGCTTGCCGCTGTCCTCCAGCTCCACCACGCACATCCTGCAGGAGCCGCTGGGGAACATATCCTTCATGTGGCAGAGGGTGGGCACTTTCACACCGTTCCTTTCAAGCACGTCGAGGATGGTCTCGCCCTGTTCGGCAGCAACCTTTCTTTTGTTTATTTCTATCTCAAAGCTCATTGATGTCTGTTTTTGATGTTCATTATTTGATCATGACCGCACCGAATTTGCATACCTCTTCGCAGGTGCCACAGCCGATGCATTTGCTCTCGACGATGAAGTGCGGCGATTTTTTTGCACCGATGATGGCGCCTGTGGGGCATTTCTTTGCACACAGGGTGCAGCCGGTGCATTTGTCCACGTCGATGCTGAAGGTCCTCAGCTCGGTACACACCCCGGCGGGGCATTTCCTTTCGAAGATATGTTCTTCGTATTCATGACGGAACCACCGCAGGGTGCTCAGCACCGGGTTGGGTGCCGTCTGCCCGAGGCCGCAGAGCGAGGTCTCCTTGATGACCTTGCCCAGCTTTTCAAGCTGCAATACTCCCTTGAAGCGTTCCAGGGCATCGGCATTGTTGCCGTTGGGCTTGTGGGTGATGTTTTCGAGGATCTCAAGCATCCGGCGGGTGCCTTCCCGGCAGGGGATGCACTTGCCGCAGCTCTCACGCTGGATGAAGTCCATGAAGAATTTGGCTACGTCTACCATGCAGGTGTCTTCGTCCATCACCACCAGTCCGCCGCTGCCCATCATGGCCCCTGCGCTGATGAGCGATTCGTAGTCGATCTGTATGTCGAGGTTTTCTTCGGTGATGCAGCCGCCCGAAGGGCCGCCGATCTGTACCGATTTGAATTTCTTTCCGTTGAGGATGCCGCCGGCGATGTTGAAGATGATCTCACGCACGGTGGTGCCCATGGGGATCTCCACCAACCCGGTGAGGGCCACCTTGCCCGAGAGGGCGAACACCTTGGTTCCCTTGCTGGTGGTCGTGCCGATGGAGGCGAACCATTCCGCTCCCTTCTCGATGATGGAGGGGATGTTGGAAAGGGTTTCCACATTGTTGATGATGGTGGGTTTGCCGAAGAGGCCGCTCACGGCAGGGAAGGGGGGTCTGGGCCTGGGCATGCCGCGCTTGCCCTCGATGCTGTGGATCAGGGCGGTCTCCTCTCCGCAGACGAAGGCGCCCGCACCCATCTTGATGATGATGTCGAGGCTGAAGCCGGTGCCGAAGATATCCTTTCCCAGCAGCCCGAAGTCGCGGGCCTGGCTGATGGCCTCCCTGAGCCTGGCGATGGCCAGCGGGTACTCGGCGCGGATGTAGACATAGGCTTTGGAGGCGCCGATGGCATAGGCTGCCACGGCCATCCCCTCGATCAGCCTGTGGGGGTCGCCCTCGATCACGGCCCTGTCCATGAATGCCCCGGGGTCGCCCTCGTCGGCATTGCAGATCAGGTACTTCTGGTCGGCCTGCTCCCTGAAGGCAAAACCCCACTTTTTCCCGGTGGGGAAGCCGCCGCCGCCACGGCCGCGCAATCCGCTTTTTTCTATCATTTCGCACACCTCCAGCGGCTTCATGCTGCGCAGGATCCCAAGGTAGTTGGTGTATCCGCCGTAGGCGATGTATTCTTCTATGGAGGTGGGATCGATAATGCCGCAGCTTTTCAGCACCATCCTCGTCTGCGGGGCAAAGAAGGGATGCTCATCAATAAACCTGATGTTGGGCCAGGCCTCCAGCCCTTCTTTCCTGAATTGGCCTATGGCCTGTGCAGCAGGCATGGTGCCGGCAAAAACCTCATCGAATAGGGCCGGCACCCTGTCGGCGGTGACCTTCTGGAAGGATACCCTTGTGCGGCCAGGCAGCTGCAGGTCGACGATGGGCTCGGCAGCGCAAAGGCCGATGCAGCCTGGCGCGGATGCCTTGCTCCCTGATCCATCCGTGGATGGCATCCATGGTCTTGCCGGCGCCTGCCCCGAGACCGCAGGTCCCGGCACCTACAAAGATAACAGGTTCCGTGGTGTCGTCGCGGCGCAGCAGCCTGAGGGTTGATGCCTTCGCCTGGTCGATGGTCACTTCTTGTCCATGAAGCCCCAGGCAGTCGAGGACCAGGCCTGCATGCTGATATTTCTCTTGATTCGTCATGATGCTACTTCTTCTGTTTGTTTGCAGTTCTCAATGATCGCGGCGATGCTTTCGGCATCGACCTTTGCGTGGAATTCGCCGTTGATACAGATCACGGGCGCCAGCCCGCAGGCACCGATACAAGCCACCACCTCCATGCTGAAGAGGCCGTCCCTGCTGGTCTGTCCCGGCCTGATCTTCAGGATGTCCTGTAACTTTTCAAGCACGGTGGCCGAGCCCAGCACATGGCATGCCGTCCCGCGGCAGACCTGTATGTGGTATTTTCCCAGAGGCTCGAACCTGAACTGGTTGTAAAAGGTGGCAACACCGTAGATCCTGGAGGCAGGCATCTGAAGATGCCTGCCTACCTTCACCACGGATTCTTGCGAGAGATAACCTGTTTTCTCCTGTATCTCCTGCAGGATGGGGATAAGCTGGTCCACACCTGCGCCCGCCTTTTCCTTCAGGATCATGTCAACATCATCTTTCATCATAATTATTGTATTGGAAGAATGAACGACTTGCTGTTTAGTTGGCGGCAACCTGATCGGTTTTTTTGGCCAGGAGTTGCTTGATCTCCTTTACGAGTTTGTCTGCTTCAACGGGTTTCCTCAGGAAGCCGTCGACGCTGAGCCAGATCGAGGGGCCTTCCTCGCTGTGGTAGTCGATGCCTGCATTGCCGGTGATCACGTCCTTGATCAGCAGCACGTCGAGCTCACGATAGCTGGGATCCTTGCGGAATTCACGGGCCATCTCCTGCACGCTGGGCTTGTTGGTGGTGAGGATGTCGATGGAGGAGAGCATCAGCACCGGCATGTGATTGAATTCCGGATTTTCGCTGAGCTCCTTGGCCATCTCAAAACCTTCGAAATGGGTGGTCATCATCACGTCGAGGATGGCCATGTCGGGTTTTTCGGTCCAGGCTTTCTTGATGCCTTCGATCTTGTCGTTGGCCGAAACCACTTCGTATCCTTCCTTTTTGAGGATAGCTTTAACAACGGTGATCACATCGATGTCGTCGTCTACGATCAGAATTTTCTTTGTTTCCATGGTGATTTTTTTTTAGGTGTTTGTAATAAAAAGTTTACGGTGTAAAATTACCATGACGAAGGCCCCCGGCACAAGGTGGAAAAGTACCGTTTGAGGGGGGAAGGAAGTAGGTTTTTTTATGGTAAAAAAGAGAGGGGCGGGATCGAAAAACCGGTAAAAAAACGCAAGTCCGGACACCGGATGCCGGATGTCGGATGCCTGATACCAGATGCCTG
>CAZHYA010000245.1:0-2728 GCA_964536525.1 uncultured Bacteroidales bacterium
GCCTTTTTATTTCGCTGCGCTCATAAAAAGTTAGTCTCACTAATTTAACCATTTAGCCATTTGATTAAAAGTTAAGCACCAACTAATTAAATTCCCTGTCAACAACCCCACAGAGGATATGCCCGATAAAGATATGCATCTCTTGTATCCTGGCCGTGTCGTCGGAGGGGATGATGAGGTTGAGGTCGCAGTGCTGATTCATCGCGCCGCCGTCCCTGCCGCTGAGGCCCAATGTTTTCATGCCTGCCTTCCGACCGTATGCCAGGGCGTTGATCACGTTGGGGATGTTGCCGCTGGTGCTGATGCCGATGAGCAGGTCGCCTTCGCGGCCCAGGGCTTCCACCTGCCGGTCGAAGATGCGGTCGAAGCCGTAGTCGTTGCCGATGGCAGTAAGGGCCGAGGTGTCGGTGGTGAGGGCGATGGCCGGGAGGCCCCGGCGCTCGGTCTTGTAGCGGCCCGTGAGCTCCGCGGCGATGTGCTGGGCGTCGCCGGCGCTGCCGCCGTTGCCAAACAGCAGTACCTTGTGGCCTGCTTTCAGGGTGCCGGCGACCAGGCGGCCGGCCGCCTCGATGTCTTTTTTCAGGTTTTCCGATACCGCCTCGAACACCTTGCGGTGGGCTTCCATTTCGTTGAGGATATGATCAAGTGATGACATAGGCAGGGATTTTTATCAACAGGGGCGCTGAGGTTTCACAACAGCTGTAACCAACTTCCTGTAATTCAAAATTAAGCATTAAAAATTCAAAATTGAACCGCTTCCTGCAGCTCTTCGAGCGTAACCGGCGCCGTTCCGAATTTGTTCACCACGATGCCTGCGGCGAGGTTGGCGATCTGCACCGCTTCCGCCGGGCTGTGGCCGTGGGCCATGCAGGCCGCGAGGGTGGCGATCACGGTGTCGCCGGCCCCGCTCACGTCGAACACCTCCTTCTTCACCGTGGGCACCAGGAGCTCCTCCTCGTCGGTGATGAGCATCATGCCCTGTTCGCCCAGGGTGATGAGCAGGTTCGTGAGGCTGAACATCTGCTTGATACCGCGGCCCGAGCGTGGCAGGTCGTCCTCGTCGAGCTGGTGGCGCTGGCACACCTCCCTGAACTCACGGAGGTTGGGCGTGCCCAGGGTGGCCCCGGCATACATGCTCCAGTCGCGCTTCTTGGGGTCGATGAGCACGGGGATGCCTTTGGCCGAAGCCTTTTCGATGATGTAGGCGGCGGTCTCACGGTCGACCAGCCCCTTGTCGTAGTCGGAGATCACCACCATTTTATATTTCGGGATCATACGGCCGAGGGTCTCCAGCAGCGTGTCGCGGGTGGCCCGGTCGTAGGGGATGTCCTTCTCCACGTCGAGGCGGCAGATCTGCTGGTGCTCGCCGATGATGCGGATCTTGGTCACGGTGGGGTTGAGGCCCGTGATGATGTCGGTGTCGATGCGCTCTTCCTTGAGGATGGAGGTGAGCAGCCAGCCGTTGTTGTCGCTGCCGGCGATGCCCAGCAGGCTCACCCGGGCACCCAGCTTCTGCAGGTTGTTGGCCACGTTGGCCGCCCCGCCGGGCACGGTCTTCTCGTACTGTTTGAGCACCACCGGCACCGGCGCCTCCGGCGAGATGCGCGTAACCGTGCCATGAAAGTACTTGTCGAGGATCAGGTCGCCGACAACGAGGATGGGGGATTTGCTGAAGTTGAGGGGCATGGGGCTGAACTTTGAAATCTGAAATCTGAAATCTGAACTACGAAATTTTACTTCGATAACCTTGAGCTTTCAAGGCAAGCTATTGAGGCTGATTCAGCCATTTAGCCATTTAGCCATTTAGCCATTTATTAAACATTAAGCATTCAAAATTAAAAATTAAAATATCCATCTTCCATCTTCCAAAATTTACAGCCTTTCATCTACAAGCTCCTTCGGCAGTATGCCTTTCACGTCGTACACGATGCCCTTGCTGTTCTTCAGGTTGCCGATGTCGAGGTTGCGAAACCTGTCGTGGGCCACCGCCAGCACCACGGCGTCGTAGCCTTCGCCGCTGTCGAGCTTTTGTTTGTCGATGAGCCCCACCCCGTATTCGGCCTTAACCTCTTCGTTGTCGGCCCAGGGATCGTAGGTGTCGACCGCGATGCCGAACTCCTGCAGCTCGCTGATGATGTCGATCACGCGCGAGTTGCGGATGTCGGGACAGTTCTCCTTAAAGGTGATGCCCAGCACCAGGGCCTTGCTGCCTGCGATGCGGTGTCCTTTCCTGATCATCAGCTTTACGATCTGCCCGGCCACGTAGCTGCCCATATTGTCGTTGAGCCTGCGCCCGGCCAGGATGATCTCGGGGTTGTAGCCGATCTCCTGTGCCTTGTGGGTGAGGTAGTAGGGGTCGACGCCGATGCAGTGGCCGCCCACCAGGCCGGGCCTGAAGGGCAGGAAGTTCCACTTGGTGCCGGCGGCCTCGAGCACCTCCAGGGTGTCGATGTTTAGGCGCCTGAAGATCACGGCCAGCTCGTTCACGAAGGCGATGTTGATGTCGCGCTGTGCGTTCTCGATCACCTTGGCGGCCTCGGCCACCCTGATGGAGGAGGCCAGGTGGGTGCCGGCGGTGACCACCATGTTATACAGCTCGTCGACCCTGCGGCCCACTTCCGGCGTGCTGCCGGCGGTCACCTTACGGATGGTGGTGAAGGTGTGCACCTTGTCGCCGGGGTTGATGCGCTCGGGTGGGTAGCCGCAGAAGAAGCCCTCGTTGGATTTC